>NZ_FYBO01000008.1:0-125334 GCF_900186135.1 Listeria sp. ILCC792 | reverse complement strand
TTTCCTGTTGCAATCGTAGTGTTACCTACTTTAATAGTTACATCTGCATTCGGTTCTGCCGTTCCTTCTGCTTTTGTAGAATCAGAATTTAAGGCATTAATTGTCGTTGGCGCAATATTACCTTGTGTAACCGTAGTATTTGCACTTTCTGTTTTGCCTTTCGCTGTTGCACTTGCCGTTACGACCGTTCCAACCGCTTGTTTCGGAATAGTCACACTGTATGTGCCATCAGAAGCTACTGTTCCTGTTGCAATTGTGTTTTGTCCTACTTTAATGACAAGACTTGCATTTGGTTCTGCGGTTCCTTCTGCTTTCACAGAATCTGTTGTTAAGTTACCGATTGTTGTTGGTGCAATATTACCTTGGGTGACGGTTGTATTCGCACTGGAAGATTTACCATTCTTCGTTGCGGTTGCTGTCACAATGGTTCCGACTGCTTGTTTTGGAATCGTAATGCTGTAATTTCCGTCTGGACCTACTTGCCCTGTTGCAATCGTCGTTTGACCGACTTTAATCACAAGACTTGCATTTGGTTCTGCGGTTCCTTCTGCTTTCACAGAATCCGTTGTTAAGTTACCAATTGTTGTTGGTGCAATATTACCTTGAGTAACCGTTGTACTCGCACTTGAAGTTTTTCCATCTGCTGTTGCCGTTGCCGTTACAATGGTTCCGACTGCTTGTTTTGGAATGGTCAGGCTATAATTTCCGTCTGATCCTACTTTTCCTGTTGCAATCGTCGTTTGACCGACTTTAATCACAATATCAGAATTTGGTTCTGCGGTTCCTTCTGCCTTTACAGAGTCCGTTGTTAAATTATTAATGGTCGTTGCTGCAATAGGTGTCCCTGCTGTTACTACAGTTGTAGCACTTGAGGTTTTCCCTTTTGCTGACGCTGTTGCTGTCACACGTTCGCCTTCTGCTTGTTTTGGAATCGTAATCGTGTAGCGACCATCAGAACCTACTGTACCAGTTCCAATTGTTGCACCTGCTTGATTTTTAATGACAAGACTCGCATTTGGCTCAGCTGTTCCTTGTGCCGTTGTGGAGTCAGCTGTCAATGAATTAATCGTAGTTTGTGCAATACTCATGTCAATAACAGGTGTAGATGCACTCGATGTTTTCCCTTTTGCACTTGCAGTTGCTGTCACAACTGTTCCAGCTGCTTGTTTTGCAATTGTCATGCTGTAAATACCATCAGAACCTACTAGGCCGCTGGCAATTTGATTATTATTTTGATCTTTAATGACAATTATCGCATTGGGTTCTGCATGACCTGTTACACTTGTTGAATCTGTTGTCAGTCCGTCAATAGTTGTTTGTGCAATATTCATATCACTAACAATGGTCATTGCACTCGATGTTTTTGTTCCAACTGTTGCAGTCGCGCTTACAACAGCATTTGCTGGTTGTTTTGGAATTGTTAAACTATAAATTCCATCAGAGCCCACTTTTCCTGTCGCAATCGTGGTTTGACCAACTGTAATTGCAATGTCGGCATTCGGTTCAGCCGTTCCTTGTGCCGTTGTGGAATCCGTTGTCAACGCTTGAATCGTTGTTTGCTCAATTTCTCCTTGAGTGACCGTTGTGTCCGCACTAGCCGATTTATCTGCTTTCGTTGCTGTTGCAGTCACAATAGTTCCGACAGCTTGTTTTGGAATCGTTAAGCTGTAATTTCCGTCTGGACCTACTTGTCCGGTTGCAATTGTCGTTTGACCGACTTTAATCGCAATGTTAGCATTCGGTTCAGCTGTTCCTCGTGCCGTTGTGGAATCCGTTGTTAAATCACCAATCGTTGTCGGTGCTAGCTCTCCTTGAGTAACCGTTGTGCTCGCACTGGATGATTTACCATTTTTCGTTGCCGTAGCTGTAACAACTGTTCCAACTTCTTGTTTTGGAATTAAAAGCAGGTACGTACCATCTGAACCTACGCGACCGCTTGCTAATTGATTATTATTTTGATCTTTAATCACAATTGTTGCATTTGGTTCTGCATTCCCTTGAGCTACCGTAGAATCCGTTGTCAAAGCACCAATCGTTGTCGGTGCTAATTCTCCTTGAGTCACCGTTGTGGTAGCCGTATTTGATGTTACACCATTTTTTGTTGCCGTTGCTTCGACAACTGTTCCAACGGCTTGTTTTGGAATCGTAATGCTGTAGTGACCGCTAGCATCTGTTCTCCCTGTCGCAATCGTTGTTTGGCCGACTTTAATCGTCATGTCCGCATTTGGCTCGGCTGTTCCTTCGGCTTTCACGGAATCGGTTGTTAAATCACCAATTGTTGTTGGAGCAAGGTTTCCTTGCGTTACCGTTGTTGATGCCGTATTTGATGTTGTACCATTTTTTGTTGCCGTTGCTTCGACAACTGTTCCAACTGCTTGTTTTGGAATCGTAATGCTGTAATGACCACTAGCATCTGCTTTTCCTGTTGCAATTGTTGTTTGACCGACTTTAATTGTCATATCCGCGTTTGGTTCAGCCGTTCCTTCTGCTTTCACGGAATCGGTTGTTAGACTGTTAATTGTCGTTGCGGCAATCGCTCCTTGAGTAACTGTTGTGGTTGCCGTATTTGATGTTTTGCCATTTTTTGTTGCCGTTGATTCGACAACTGTTCCAACTGTTTGTTTTGGAATCGTAATGCTGTAATGACCGCTAGCATCTGCTTTTCCTGTTGCAATCGTTGTTTGACCAACTTTAATCGTCATATCCGCGTTTGGCTCGGCTGTTCCTTCGGCTTTCACGGAATCTGTTGTTAGATTATCAATCGTTGTTGGTGCTAGGTTTCCTTGCGTTACCGTTGTTGATGCCGGATCTGCGTTTACACCATTTGCTGTTACATATGCCGTCACAACTGTTCCAGCTGCTTGTTTTGGAATGCCAAATTGATATGTGCCATCCCCTGATACTTTCCCTGTAGCAAGTTGATTGTTATTTTGATCTTTAATAACAATGTCTGCATTCGGTTCTGCGGTTCCATTCACACTTGTTGAGTCTGTAGTTAAACTATTAATAGTTGTTCTTTCTATGTCACTTAAGTCAACTATACTAAGGTTACTAATTCGAACTGTACCAGTTGTTGTTTCCAAAGAAACGGATGTTGAATTAGATGTTGCTACAAATTCACCTGTTTGCTGTGATCCAGATGCGCCAACCCAAGTACCTGGGTTCGGTATATTCATCCAAAGAGGTAATGGATTGTATAAAGCTTGGTGTACAGCAGAACCATCATTGACAACTACCGCAACATTATTGTTCCCATCTACATTAGTTGCAGTATATGAGATTTTATAGCGATGTCCTGGAACTGTGGTAAACGCACGTCCAATCCCCATAGATTTCAACATTTGTGGTGAGCTAAGTTGTACTGAACCATTTCCTTCGAATTTAGTACTCATACTATACACGCCAAAATAATCCCAGCTATCCCCAGGATAACTATCCCAGCTAGCATATTTTGTGTCATTAATAGTATTAGCCGCTGTCCAATAAATTGGCGTCCAGTAGTTTTTATTATCGAAGTTAGCAGCAGCCCCCAACAAGTTTGTAGATGTTGACTTTAGGTTGGTTAATTTTGTTCCTTCTGATCCAGTGCTAGTGCCACTAGCAACTACATTGAACGGAAGTGCTGTTACAAGTGTAGAAGCTACCATAGTTGCTGTAATCGCGCTGATAGTCATCTTTTTTAATTTAGATTTCTTCATGTTCACGTTGTTTATTCTCCTTTTTCATGATATTTTATTGATGCAAAAGCTAGAAAGGCACACTTCACTATGCTCGATATGTCTTTCTGCAAAATTCATAATTTAAATTTCGTTTTCCTCCTTCCAGTTTCGCACTCATTCATATTAGCACCTAAAAAATAGTTAAGTTGGATATAAAAACTGTTTTTTTTCTATGTTTTTTGTAATTTTTGTGACAATTTACAAAAAACGAGCAAGTTTAGTATCAAATCCACAAAATAAACGATTGCAAAAAAAAGGTTCTATGCTTGATTTTCAAAGCATAGAACCTTTTAATTAATTTTACTTCTCTTTTTTTCATTTTGACTTAATGTTTATTTACTAACTGCTTGAGCTGCCGTAATAAGTGCAAGATTGTAAACATCTTGTGTGTTACAACCACGAGATAGGTCGTTCACCGGTGCATTTAGTCCTTGTAGAACGGGACCTACTGCCTCAAATTTTCCTAAGCGTTGCGCAATTTTATATCCAATATTTCCCGCTTCTAAACTTGGAAAGATGAATACATTGGCATCGCCTTTAATAACGGATTCAGGAGCCTTTTGCGCAGCAACCGATGGTACGAACGCTGCATCAAATTGGAATTCACCATCAAGTGTCAATTCTGGCGCATTTTCCTTCGCTAGTTTAGTTGCTTCTGCAACTTTTTCAGTTTCCTCAGACTTTGCCGATCCTTTTGTCGAAAAGCTGAGCATGGCAATGCGCGGCTTGATACCAAAAATTTGTGCAGTTTCTGCACTTACAATGGCATTTTCTGCTAAGTCAGCAGCTGTTGGTGCGATATTAATGGCGACATCGCTAAATAGGTAACGTTCCGCATCACGCACCATAATCATCGCACCAGCTACTTTCGAAATACCAGGTTTTGTTTTAATAATTTGAAGTGCCGGGCGAACTGTATCCCCTGTTGAATGAATGGCACCACTTACTAAACCATCTGCATTTCCAGTGTATACAAGCATCGTTCCAAAATAGTTTGGATCTTGTAGCAACTTACGCGCGTCTTCTTCTGTTGCTTTTCCTTTACGACGTTCGACAAAGGCTGCCACGAGTTCATCAAATAATGGATCCGTTTCTGGTGTTTTCACTTCGATTCCGTCGACTGAAACACCAGCATTTTTTGCAGCTTTTTCAATTTCTGCTTTTTGGCCTAATAAAATAGGAGTAATCGCACCTTCTTCGGCAAGGCGTGCTGCTGCTCCAACAATTCGCTCATCTTTTCCTTCTGGAAGGACAATACGAACTCCTTTTCCAGCAACTTGTTCTTTAATACTTCTCAATAAATCGCTCATTTCCTTTTATTCCTCCAATTTCACACAAATTCATTTTCTTTTCTTATCATACTATAAAATGTATGAAGTTAACAGGAAAAGCCATAAAAAAACGGATTTTTGCGTCATTTATCTGTACTACAATTTTTTCTAAACTGTATGAATTCTAGAGAGTTATTTTTACACTAAATATCGCTTTCTTTATATTTTTTTTAAACAACCATTTACTTTT
Organism: Listeria sp. ILCC792; assembly: GCF_900186135.1. Lineage (NCBI taxonomy): Bacteria > Bacillati > Bacillota > Bacilli > Caryophanales > Listeriaceae > Listeria > Listeria sp. ILCC792. Next base: position 120,094 of record NZ_FYBO01000008.1, on the reverse strand, counting down.
TGAGATATTGTGATAAAATGAACTTAATTGATAATGATTCTCAAACTCATTTTGAACGATGGGAGGAACGATGCATGCGACTCAATGAACTTTCAACCGGCGAACGCGGTAAAATTTCTGCTTTAAATGTTTCCAGCTCTATGCTCAAAAGACGTCTGCTGGCGCTTGGTTGCATGGAAGGCTGCGAACTATGTATGAAACAAAAAGGCTTTTTAGGCGGTCCTTGCACAATTGAAACAAAAGGACAGTACATTAGTATTCGAAGTTGTGATGCTTGCGAAATCGTGGTGGAACGAAATGGCTAATACATATTGTTTACTCGGAAACCCTAATACTGGTAAAACATCGCTTTTTAATGCGCTGACTGGTTCATACGAATACGTCGGCAATTGGAGTGGCGTGACTGTTGAAAAGAAAGTCGGCACATTAAAAGCGGAAAAAGGTAAGCTCATTGATTTACCGGGCATATACGATATTCATCCTATCTCGCGTGACGAAACTGTTGTAACGCGTTTTTTAATAGAAGAAAAATTTGATTCGATGTTAAATATTGTTGATGCAGCGCAAATTGAGCGGAATTTAAATTTAACGATTGAATTGCTCGAATTTGGGGCGCCTGTCGTAATGGGACTCAATATGGTCGATGTGGCGCTAGGCCGTGGGATCAAAATTGACATTCCGAAACTGGCGAGGGCGCTCAAAATACCGGTTTTGCCCGTCATCGCACGCTCCGGCAAAGGGACAGAAGAAATTCTTGCCACACTGACCGACGAAAAAGCCACGCGAAATCATTCGCTAAAGCTACCTTACGCAAAACCAATCGAACGGGCCATTCAAGACCTTTCTGCTCTTTTGGAAAACACGGCTCCGCGTAAGCATTTGCGCTTTTTCGCGCTCCAATTTCTCACTGCCAATCCTGTGACCGAAAAGCATATTCAAGATGAGCCTTTTTATTCGGCGGCCGTACAGATTCGTGAGGAAACGGCGATGAAACTTACACGCAGCATTGAAAGTGAGATACTCGAAACTAGACGTGCTTTTATCCAAGATATTTGTGTGGAAGCGGTCACCTACACGGGAACTAACGTGTCACTTTCAGATAAGCTTGACCAAATTGTGACCCATCGTTTTTTCGGCATTCCCATTTTCCTTGGTATCATGTGGCTGATTTTTCAAATTACATTTACATGGGTTGGCGTGCCGCTCTCTGATTTGCTTGACGGGTTTTTCAGCGGTCCACTAACAGATTTCACCACGCAATTTTTGGCGTCCTTGGGTACAAGTCATTTTTTAATTGATTTAATCACAAACGGTATTATTGCGGGTGTTGGCGGTGTGCTCGTGTTCGTTCCGCAAATTTTGGTGATTTTCTTCTTTATTTCGCTGCTTGAAGATTCTGGCTATATGGCGCGGATTGCGGTTGTGATGGACCGGATTATGGAAATGTTTGGGCTAAACGGCAAAGCCTTCATTCCGATGATCATTGGCTTTGGCTGCAACGTTCCAGGCATCATGGCGGCTCGCTCCATCGAAGAATCCAAAGAACGTACATTGACGATTTTGATTACACCATTTATGTCGTGCTCTGCGAGACTTCCCGTCTATGCGCTATTTGTCGGTGTTTTCTTTGCGCAGTATCAAGCGCTCGTCGTGCTCTCGCTTTACGTCATTGGCATTGTGATGGCGCTTCTCATGACTAAAATTTTATCCAAAACGCTACTTAAAAACGATAATTCGGTTTTTGTCGTTGAACTGCCACCGTATCGTTTCCCTTCATTCAAAACGCTATGGCGCAGCACATGGGAAAAAGGCAAAGGTTTTTTGAAAAAAGCAGGCACGTTTATTTTTGCTGGTTCGGTCATCATTTGGTTGCTCAATTACGCTGGCCCAGGCGGGTTTGATGTTCCGATGGGCGAAAGCTTTCTCGCTATGATTGGCGGCTTTTTAGCGCCTCTTTTGGTTCCCCTCGGTTTTGGCACTTGGCAAGCCGGCGCAACTTTAATTCCGGGGTTTTTAGCTAAAGAAGTAGTGGTTTCAACGATGGCGATTATTTATTCAGTTGGAGAAGACAGCCTTGGGAGCGTTGTTAGCGCATTTTACACTCCGCTTTCTGCCTACTGTTTCATGTTGTTCATCTTGCTTTATGTCCCCTGCCTTGCGACTGTTGCGGCCATTCGGAAGGAAACGGCGTCATGGAAATGGACTGCATTCGCAACGCTCTATCCGCTATTAACTGCCTACGTAATTGTTCTTCTTGTGTATCAAATTGGAAATCTATTTATTTAAGAAAGGGCTTGAATGTGCTATGGCTATTTTTGTTAATCTTTTGCTTGGTGGACTTATATTCGGTTATACGATTTTTGCCCTTGTTCGCTTCACAAAAAAGAGCAGACAAGGAAAATGTGCAGCTTGTGAGCTTGAAAAAACATGCGAGTCTGAAAATGAGCTACCCACACATCTAAAATAATTTTTCCTATGAGAAAATGCTAAAAAGCAACACTTTTTCCCCTTTGAACTTGGAGAGAAAGGTTGCTTTTTTTTGTAAAATTTAAAATATGATTAGCGAAGTTCGGAAAACAATTCGTCCAGCTGGTCATTTGGGATTTCCAAATAGGCGTCACCTATCGGGATTTCAAACGTGCATGTGTGACTTCCTTTTTCAAGCAAATAGCCGGTCACACCAATATCGGTTTTGGACTGGGCAATCGCAATTCGCTTCGCCACATCTGCTAGCGGCGCATCAAATTGCACGTGGAACATATTTGAAACGGGGATTTCTGGAATGGTTTTCACATCTGTAAGCGCATTGAAACGAGCGGCAAGCTCCTTCGCTTTTTCAAAATACAGCGCCATTTTAGTTTTGCGTTTTTCAAAATAGTAATCGGCCGATAAAATGTACGGGTACAAACTGATTAAATCCCCACCGTAACGCCGTTTCCATGCTTTAGCTTGCTTGAGAAAATCAGTTGGGCCAGCTAAAATTGCGCCGGCAATGCCGCCTATGCCCTTATAAAAGGAAATGTACACGGTATCAAAAAGCGCACAAATTTCGCTCGCTTCTTTTTGGTAAAAAGGCAATACTTCAAAAAGGCGTGCACCATCTAAATGTAACGCAATGCCGTTTTGTTTGCAGTATTCGGAAATTTGAACGAGTTCTTCAAAACTTGGTAGTTGCCCGCCAATTTCCCTTTGAGGAAGCTCGAGTAAAACGCAGGCTACTTTTTCACCCAAAGTTTGAATGTCTTCAAGTGTTGGTACGCGGTCTTGTTCGCAAAGTAGCGCGGTTTCAATATTGTGAAGCTTTTTCAAGCCGTCTGCCTCATGGATTTCCAGATGAGCGAGCGGGTGATAGGCAACGCGCGGTATGTTTTTTTCATCCGCCCAAATTCTAAGCGCAATTTGCTGTGCCATCGTACCGCTTGGGAAGAAAACTGCTTGTTCCAGACCTAAAACCCCTGCCATTTTTTCTTCAAAATTTGAAATTAACGAACCTGTACCGTAAATATCGCTCGCAGTTTCCCCGTCCACATTTGCGATGACTTCTTTTAAAACGGAGATGTCTCGTGGCCCATTATTGGCTAATTTAAAAGTTGTTTCCTGATAAGTTTCTTTTAAATAATCTGGTTTTTCCACTTCCAGCCCTCCTTTTAAAATTCAATTTTATTCAAAAAACTGCAAAGTGTAGCCATCAATTGTTTCTACTTGGCAGAGCTTTGTTTCAAAATCGGCGGCAGCGTGTAAGGTGACTTTCTCCCAGCCACTGTTTATGACGTGAGCGTGCAGTTTTTCGATGCCTTGCACTTTCATGAAAGCGACGGTACCGCCTTTTGGTTCGCCGTATAAAAGATGGAAGCCAGTAAATGGCGCGATATGTAGGCTTTCAAATTCACGCGGGAGGTCAAACGCACAGCCATATGTGCCGCTTCCATTTTCGTCGCGCTCATCAATTTCGCAGTACCAACCGAGTGTTTTGGTGAACCAAGCGATGGTTTCATCCATGTTGGCGGTGTAGTAAACAGGACCGGTTTCCTTTACTACAAACCCTCTTTCTTTAAATTTATTCCAATCTTCCATGGTTTCATCCCCTTTTTTAATGTTCATACGGGCGATATTTTTTGCGTAATTCGGTCTGGTTTGCCAAGCGAGTTTCGATATCTATTCGGTGGAACAGTAGGACATTTCCTTTGCGAATGTGCGGAATAATGTTGCGTTTCGCAAGAGACTGTATGGCTTGCTTCGTTACGCCTAAAAATTTAGCGGATTCTTCTGAAGTTAAAAATGTTTCTTCTAAAAACAGCCGATCTTGTTCTTGTTTGCTTATTTCCAAGACGTTCACACCCTTTCTCTCTTCTAGTGTAGAAAAAATTGGCATTTTTTTCAAGTATAGCGTTAACATTTCGCTTGAAGAAAGCTATACTTGAAGAAGAAATTGATTTTGGAGGAGGATTTAATTTGAATAAAGTCATTGAGCAAATGTTAAGCCACCGTTCGATTCGCAAGTACATACCTGGAAAAAGTATTCCTGAGACCGATTTAGATTTAATTATCCGCGCGGCTCAAAGTGCACCATCTTGGATTAATGGGCAACAATATTCCATTGTCGGGGTAAAAGACGCTGCACGTAAACAAAAGTTAGCGGAGCTGACGAAAAATCCATATGTGGCGGAATGCTCCATTTTTCTTGTATTTGTTGGGGATTTTCATCGTGCCAATTTGGCGAGCGCGAAATATCAGACGGCATTTAATGCGAAAAGCGACGAAGACTTACTGCTTGTTGCCGCAACTGACGTTGGTTTAGCTTGTCAAAACGCGCTAACGGCGGCTGAAAGTCTTGGCTACGGGACGGTTTGTATTGGTGGAATTAGACGTGAGTTTACGGAGGTCTCCGAATTTCTTGGGCTACCTGAAATGGTGATTCCAATTGTCGGGCTTTGTGTGGGCTATCCGGATACCGAATCCGTAATCCGACCTCGTTTACCTAAAGAAGCTGTTTATTTTGAAGAAACCTACCAAACAGACACTTTACCGCTGCTTGAAAAATATGATGTAACGATTATTCCTTATTCCGAACGTGAAGGTTCTATTGGCTATACGGAACGCATTGCTAAATTTTATGCGCAACCTTATTTTACCGGCATTCCAGAAGGGTTGAAAAAACAAGGATTTTTAGGCGGAAATAAGTAGCATTTAACTTTTAATTGGTATATACTTTTGTAGAGATTACATATTTAACCGAGGAGGTTCACGATGAAAGAGGCTTTATTTTTAAACCCTGTTTTTCAAGACCGCATTTGGGGCGGCACAAAACTGCACGATTACTTCGGATATGATATTCCGTCTGACAAGACTGGCGAGGACTGGGCTATTTCTGCGCACCCGAATGGTCCATCCACTGTCAAAAATGGCGAGTTTGCTGGGAAAACACTCATCCAACTATGGACAGAACATCCGGAACTTTTTGGAAATCCGAAAGACCCAGTTTTCCCCCTACTAACAAAGATTTTGGATGCAAATTCGGATTTATCCGTGCAAGTTCACCCGGACGACGCGTATGCGAAAGTGCATGAAAACGGCGAGCTTGGAAAGACGGAATGTTGGTATATTATTGATTGCGCGGAAGGCGCGGAGCTGATTTACGGGCACCATGCGAAGTCTAAAGATGAATTTGTGAAAATGGTTGCGGACGGCGAGTGGGACAAGTTGCTACGCAAGGTGAAAATCGCGCCGGGCGAGTTTTACTATGTTCCAAGTGGGACGATTCACGCGCTTGGCACTGGCACGCTAGTTCTTGAAACGCAACAAAGTTCGGATACAACTTACCGTGTGTACGATTATGATCGTAAAGATGCGGACGGCAACACGCGCGAGCTTCATCTAGAAAAAGCCATCGACGTCACAAAAATTCCGCATCACGATGCATTACTTGATATTCAGGTTGAAAAACGAGACGGAGTAACCGTTACGACTTTTGTGTCAAACGACTTTTTCAGCGTTTACAAATGGGAAATTGACGGCACTGCGAGATTTGATGCGACGGCGCCATATACGCTTGTAAGCATTTTAGACGGCGCTGCTGCGCTTACCATTGACGGGGCTGAAACGCCTGTTAAAAAAGGCGACCACTTTATTTTGCCAAATGCAATCAATTCGTGGGCGCTAACTGGGTCAGCCACAGCAATTGTATCGACACCTTAACACTTCAAGCGGCTGGAATTTATTCCAGCCGCTTTTTTCTAAAACAGAAAAAAAGACTTTCGAATTTGGCTATGATACACTTATTTTAGTGACATAAGAAAGGTGTGAAACCTAATGAATGAAGCAGTAAAAACATTAGATGGTTGGTACTCTTTACATGATTTCAGGGCGGTAGATTGGACGTCTTGGCGAGAAACTTCTACGGCTGACCGCGAACGGATTTTAACGGAATTTAGCACATTTTTAGCGAATTTAGAAGTGACAAAAAACATTGGATCTGGCGAACAAACGCTGTATACGATTTTAGGGCAAAAAGCTGATTTTGTATTTTTTGTTCTTCGGGAAACTTTAGAAGAATTAAATGCGGTGGAAAACGAATTCAATAAGCTCGCGATTGCGGATTATTTAGTCCCTACATATTCCTATATTTCAGTTGTGGAGTTAAGCAATTATTTAGCCTCACATATGGCGGGTGACGAGGATCCGTATCAAAACAAACATGTCCGCGCCCGGCTTTATCCAAAATTACCGAACAAAAAACATATTTGCTTTTATCCGATGAATAAAAAACGCGATGGTGCGGATAATTGGTACATGCTCCCGATGAGCGAGCGCCAACAACTTATTCGCGATCACGGTCAGATTGGCCGCAGTTACGCTGGAAAAGTGAGCCAAATTATTGGCGGATCCATCGGCCTTGACGATTACGAATGGAGCGTCACTTTGTTTGCGGACGATGCACTTGACTTTAAGCGAATTGTCACGGAAATGCGTTTTGACGAAACAAGTGCACGTTACGGCGAGTTTGGCGCATTCTTCATTGGGAATTTATTGCCGCATGAAGAGATTGAAAGATTTTTTATGATTTAATAAAAGAAGCAAAAATCAGGTGAACAAGCCATTTTCCATGGTTATCACCTGATTTTGCTTCTTTTTTTGTTCATTATAATTTATTTATTTTTGTGGTGCGATAAAATTTGTGACTGTATCAGAATCATAAAAATAACGATTTAATTTTACATTTTTACTTAAATCCAGTTCCGTTAAAAGATTCCGATGCAAATAAAGTTCATAGAGTTCAACATTATTCCGCAAATCAATTTTAGTTAGCTTATTGTACTCTAGATATAGGAATTTCAATTTAAGATTTTGACTAAGATTTATCGAAGAAAGATTGGCATTGTTTAAATGTAGCGTCCTAAGATTAGGCAATCTTGATAAATCAAGTGAGCTTAGTGAAGGGGTATGTTGCACATCTAAGAAGTCCAGTTTAGGCAGGTATGGTAACGTCAGTGAATAAACTGGGTTCGCTCCCATACTAATCCCCCTTAATTCGGTATTATTGCTCACATTAATAGTCGTCAACTTGTTATTATGAATCCAAAGATTACTCAATTTAGTATTTTTACTAACGTCTAGATTGCTTAACTGATTTCCGCCAGCAACAATATATGTTAAGTTCGTATTCTTACTAACATCCAACTGTTGGAGCTTATTATAACTTAAGGAAAGATAATCAAGCGCTGTGTTCTGGCTTAAATCAAGATTTGTCAATTGATTCTTATACAAATTAATTCGAACTAATTTTTTATTCTGCCTTAAATCAAGTGTAGAAAAATTATTATTTCCCAAATCTAAATAGATTAAATTTAGATTCTTACTGAGATCTATTTTTTCAAGTTTTTCAGTTCCCCCATAAAAGATTAAGTGAGTTAGATTATTTAATCTTTCAATCCCTGTCGCATTGGAAACTTTACCATCTACACGTAGTTGCGTAATTTTACCAGCATCCTCCGTAGTAAAATTATCTTCTACAGATTTATTCAACTGCCGAGCAATTTCATTTGCTAAATCCGCATCTAAAAAGACATCTTTAATTTTTTCTTGGGTATTGTTTGTAGTTGTGTAGACGTTTGTGTAAAAATTACGAGCTATTTTGTCATCCCAAATAATCGGTGAAGAAGCTTCATACCAGCGCATACTCGCTTGATTAGTGGAGATTGAGAAGAAACTTGTTCCAGATTTCACAGAATTACGCGGATAACTTACTTCTTCGTGATTGGACATCGGGATTGGCAATGTTGAAACTCCACTTGGTAGCGAAAACTTAATCACAACCGCATACTTATCATTACTTGTGATTGGTACAGGTTCACTTAATTTAATTGTTTCAAAACCAGCGTCTGCCTTTACTCCTCTTGCAACAAGCTTTAAGTTAGTGAATGATTTATCCGAACTGTTTGGATTAATATAAATTTCGTACGGTGTATCATATTGAAGTGTATTAATCGCAATCGCTTCAATGGATTCTTTTGAATCATTAGGTGCATCAAAAACATTGGCAATGTACGTATCCGTTGTTGAAGTATACCAACCGGTCAGTGCAAATTCTGCCATAGCAACCATATTATCGTAGTTCTGGCTCGTTTCCATTTGTTTTGCACCGTACATAACAGAAGTTAAGATATAAGCATCTTCATAAGACACATAGTAGTAACCTTTATCCCCCCAATTGGTTCCCCAGCTATTTCTAACAATAAAGGCCCCATTATTTTGAGGTCTAACATTTGACTTGAAATTTTCTTTACTATAATTATCATCATATCCAACAATTAAAGTAGAATGATCAATGGTAGTATAGTCACTTTTAGGTACATATACTGCGCTTGTTGTACTATTTATATACTCTTGAAGATATTGTCCATCCGCCTTCCACTGGTATGTGAGTCCACCATTTTTCACAAGATGTTCTTTAATTCTTTTCACCTTTTGATTTTGCTCTTCAACACTTGCTGTTACATAAAGTCCTCCAATCAGATTTATTCCTTGTTGATGAATAAGTGGCTTTTCAGATAAAACATTTAAAGAAGGTAAATACGATGCATTCGTATTATATGGCATTTTATTTTCAGAAACTGGTAGCTCCCAATTCATCGCTTCGTAGAGAGCCATAGTCTCAAGTCCTCCACCGCCTAAAGTACGATTATATGCTTTTGGGTTATTTCCAATTATTCCGTCTGCATCTTTTGCCGAATAGTAGTCCGTATAAAGTTCAGAAAGGTCATAGGGTACGCCAAACTGTTTTAAAGCAGCCGTTTCAATAGAAGCATTTGAAGAGAACGACCAACAAATGTTTCTTGTTTGCTGATCTTTAACTGATGTGTCTCCTCCAGTTAAACGAGGATCATACTTAGTCGGTAAAGGCGTTGACCTAAGTAGTTGTTTTGGTTTAGGTTGCTCATAAACCCCTATTGGATCTTTTAATGATCCTGTTGGATATTCCCTCGCATCAACTTGGTTTCCTGGCAATAACAAAAATAAACTTGCAAAAATAAAACTAATTCCCGCTAACAAACGTAAAAACTTTTTCATAGTCTCCTCCTTAATTGTATTTTCCATGTTGTTTCTGTCTCTTTTTCTCCCTTTCCATATTATTCTGCCAAAAGAATACTTCAAGCAGTCAATTTACATTATAATATAAAAAATAAAATTCTGAAAGTTATTTTATAAACAAGTCTGATTTTTATGCAAAAATGCGAGATTCTAAACACTGAACCTCGCATCATTACTATTTATAAAATTATTTGTCTATTTTTGATTTGGAAGCGCCCCAACAACTGGATGAGGTATATAATGTTCCTCTAAAAATGCCATATCTTCTGATGTTAGTTTTAAATCTAGCGCCAAAACAGCACTTTCTAAATGCCGTTCTTTTTGTGCGCCCACAATTGGTGCGGTGATTTCTGGTTTATTCAGCAACCATGCTAACGCAATTTGGTCGCGCGAAACCGCGTATTTATTCGCCAGTTCGGCGACGCGCTCAATAATTCCGATGTCCGCTTCCATCATGCCATCATATTTAGAACTTTGAATCGTATCAGTCGCTGAACGCTCCGTTTTTTCGGAAACATCACGCGTAAGGCGACCAGATGCTAGCGGGCTATACGGCGTTAGCGCTATGTTTTCATCTTCACAAAATGGAATCATTTCCCGCTCTTCCTCACGATAAATTAAATTGTAATGATTTTGCATGGATACAAATTTAGTCCAGCCGTTTCTTTCTGCGATGCGTTGTGCTTTTTGGAATTGCCATGCGTACATGGCACTGGCGCCAATATAGCGGGCCTTTCCAGCCTTCACGACATCATGCAAAGCTTCCATCGTTTCTTCGACAGGCGTAAATTGGTCGAAACGATGAATAATATAAAGATCAACATAATCGGTTTCTAGCCGTTTTAGGCTATGGTCGATTTCAGTTAGGATTTCTTTGCGAGAAAGTCCACCACTATTTGGTTGCCCCGGGCGCATGGTTTGATGCACTTTTGTCGCGAGAACAACATCGTCGCGATTTGCAAAATCTTTCAGTGCACGCCCAACAATTTTTTCGCTTTCCCCAAAAGAGTAAATGTTTGCCGTATCAAAAAAGTTGATGCCGAGGTCGAGCGCTTTTTTGATGATTTGGCGGCTATCCGTCTCACCAAGCACCCATTTGTGAATCCACTTCTCTGCATCACCAAAGCCCATTGTACCTAGACAAATTTTTGATACGTCCATACCAGTATTACCAAATTTCACATACTCCATTTCGACTCCTCCTTTACTCCCCTATCATAAAGCTTGAAGTGAACTCTAAGTCAAGCGTTTTTGTAAAAAAAATAAACAAAATTTCAAACCCTATTTACTTCAAAGCTCCGCAATTTGTTTTCCGCAGCTCGCACATGTCCATAATTTTCTAATTTAAACTGCAAACGGCTTATCGCCTCTTGAAGCTCCGCGGCTTTCGCTTCTAGTTTTTCTTTTTGCTCTTGGATTAAAGCTATTCTCGCGTCAACCGTCGAATCACCTTGCCGGAATAACAATAAATACTCTACCAATGACTCAATCGACAAACCAGCTCTCCGCATCTGCCGACTAAAGACAATCCAACGAATGTCGTCCTCGTCAAATTCTCGTATTCCATTCCCATTCCGCTTCACCGGCGCAATCAAACCAATTTTTTCGTAGTACCGAATTGTGTCCGCTGAAACACCTGTCACTTCACTTACTTTCTTAATATTCATCGGCTCATCTCCTTCTCCCATTTAGTTTATCGCATTTGCTACCAGTTTCGTCAACTGATAGCAACTATACCTATAAAAGTTATTTTTAACATAAAAAAAGCGGTCGCTCCCCGCCAACGCTTCAAATATCGTTACATTTATTTCTAGTGTTTTCTAGTGCTTTTTGTGCTGCTTTGAACCAATTACCTTTAATAGCACTTTTAAGTTTCTCTATATGTTTCTTGTCATTATTTTTAAAGGTTTCCGTCTTTTCTTTTTCCGCTTCTTTCGTCAACTGTTCCCGATTTTCAGCCGATGCAACTGCGTGACTTGCTGTAAAGGTAGTAATAAGTGATTTATCTAGTTTCTTTCTCGCATCGCCTAACATGTCCCCGATTGAGTTGCTCATGTTGTCATTCCTCGCTTTCTCTGTCTATCTTCATTAAATTATCTTTAAAGCATCCTATATCTTTTCTATACTGTGCTTCTATATCTTCCCGTTGTGCCTCAATCTTCTCTAATTCCTCACGCATCATATGAGTAGCTTCGTCATGTGTACGAGTTATCATATTGTATCCGTGTGAAAGCGGGGGAATCGTTTCGGGGGCATAGTTTGAAATCATAAAACGTAAACGTTCGGCTTTTACATCTAGCGTTTTTAAAAATTGATTGCCAGCATGTCGCATGTCTTCTTCTACTGCTTCTAATCGCCTCATTTGTCGCTTGTAATCGTCTTCTATATCGTCTATACGTTGCATGATTGTCCTTTTTGATAATTCCAAAGTCTCATCCCTCCGCGATTTTCCGCGCTAATTCTCGATCTTTTTCTAGCACTTCATTAATTGCCTGTTGAATTTGATTAATTATATCATTATAATCCTGTTCGATTTCTTTGAGTTTCCCTAGCTTTTTAGTACGTTTTGCGATTGGCTTAAGCTTTATTTTTGCCTCTGTTGCCCCACCGTCCGAAAGCGCGCCGATAATTTCAGTTTCTGATAGTGAGTCCCCTAAGCTTCTAGCATCCGAGTGCGTTTTCTGCCAAAGTTCACTTGCGTTTTCCATATCTTTTTTGTATAGTTTTTCCAGTTCCTCACACATTTGCTTTGCTTCCATTTGCATTGTTCCAACACGGATAAACGCTTCTGATGCTTCAAGGTACTTTTCTTCTGATGATGACAAGTCGCCACCAGCTCCTAATTTTTTCTTTAGTTTTGCAAGATTTTTCAGACCTTCCGCTTGAAGTATTGCGGCTTTTTTTCTGTTCCCTGCTTTGGTTAGTTTTAAATTTCCATTTTTGTCAAATTGATAACCGCCCCACATATGTTGCTTGCCCATATCCCCTACATCTTTTCCATCTACAAATAACACATTTCCTATTGTAGGTTTATTCTCCCCGTAACCTAGCGCAATCAAGTCAAGTTGATCGGTATAGATGAATCCTTTGTTAGAAGCTGTGAAAGCGTCTGCTATTTTCTTTTGGTCGGCATTTAGAAGATTATAAACATTAGGACATTGATAAAGATATGCACCTGTTATTCTTTTAAGTTGCTTCTTGCTTAGGTTTGCGACTGCGTATTGTCCGTTCATTCCACCAAGTGAATGTCCATATATATTAATTTTTGCATTCGGATAAGTTTCAAGCGTTTTTTTCAAAGTATTCGCTGAACTTTTTAACTGTGGGGTACCTCCCCTTTTCCCACTAAAACCATTGCTGCTGCAGGAACATCATTCTGCAACCAATCCGCTGCAAAGTCGTTATTCACTTCAGGTGCGCCCCACGATAGTTCATTAGGGGCAGTGGAGCCGCGGTATAAAACAGTTACTTCTTTAACTTTCTCACGTTCTGAGAGCGAGGAATTGGCTGTTACTTTATTTTTCCCATTAGTAACTATGTATGTTTGTTCGCCTGTTGCTTTGTTGTTCACTTTTTCTGAAAGTGTACCTATTTTTCTTCCCCCGTCGATTTTTATAGGCTTTCCAACGTCCATATTTTTATTATACTGCTGTTTTGCAATCTGAACTCGGTTCTTTTCTGTGAGCATAGTTGCCATTTCAATTCCCTTCTTTCTCTAAAAGCCTTTCTAGTTTTTCAGAGGTTCCACCCGCATCATCGCTTAATTCACCTCTATCACTATCTTTGCTTAATATAATATCGATTACTAAGTCGCTGTCGTTGTTAATGATTAAGTTAACCATTATCCCCCCCATAGGATTTTCTTCTATACTACTATCATCAATTTTGTATATGTATATAACTCCTTCACTTGTAAAAGCTTTAGGATCATTATACATTATTGTTTTTTTATAAACTTTTTCCGCTTCTTTACTATGTACAATTTCCATCATTTCCGCTTCTTCGTTGTTATTCATATGTTTATCAACTCCCATTTTTATACCGATTACGATAGCGATTAATAGTACTATACTTATAATAATTATTGACGTTTTTTTCATTCTACCCCTCCTTTTACTCGACTAGAAAGTCTCTAAGGACAATCCACAGCCTATTCATTCTACCATGTGAACGATTATAAATACTTGCATTGAACATGATTTTAATGAAACTACAGCGCTTTAGTTAGATTCCATTCATAAAAACGTCTCTTGTTAAGCCACAAGAGACGTTTTTCGAATTCAAACAATCAGCATAAAAGTTGAAAACCAAAGTTCTGTTGGTTAATGTTATGCATACTTGTATCATAAGTTTTCACGGAATCTCGGGCTCTACGAAGAGTCAGCCTGATTTTTCTAAAATAAAACCCTCTCCAACATTATGTATTTTTCTTACTATTTCAATATACCATACACTATTTTTAGAAGCTATTGATAGCTCATTGTACTCACTTATTTTTCTACCAACTCTAGGACAACCACTCCATCCTCAAAAAATCAGCAAAAAAAGACGCCATAGGCTTAGACAAGCCGCATAGCGCCACAAAAAGGGAGTTTAAGGTAAGAAAGGATAACTTATCACTAAAAAGGGAGAAAAAGTAAATAAGTTATCGTTGCTTATGCTAATTAAATACCCCGCAAAAATAGAAATAATCCTCTTTTTTTAAATGTTTATATTAAAATTTTATGACGAAAGACTTTTTTTTGAAATAAAATGTTGGTTTCCTTTTTAAAATGAATGGTAACCGGGACGCGATTTTGCAGCTGCGATGATAAAACAAAGCCAGCCGGAAATAAAACAAACGCCGCCAATTGGTGTGATGGCTCCTAAAAACGTGATTTTAGTGATGCTCAAAACGTAAAGGCTGCCTGAAAATAAAATGATGCCTGCAGAAAATAGTATTATCGCGGCGCTAATAAGACGGCTGTTTAGTTTTTCTTGGACGACGCCGCAAATTAAAATCGCTACAGCGTGAAACATTTGATATTGAACGCCCGTTTCATACGTGGCCACGTGGCTGCCTAAAATATCCTTTAGCGCGTGCGCACCGAAAGCGCCAATCATGACGGCAAGCATCGCAAAAATGCCGCCCGTTATAAGACCATTTTTCATCGTTCTCCCCCTTTAAAAATCAAACAGCGAATCACCATTCGCACCGTCTGACATATCGAGTTTTTTTCCTTGGTTTAAAGCCGGAGGGACAGCTGGTGTACTCTCGTGCGGAATGTGCGCCGCATCATTTTGGGGCGCGACATCCGTTTTAGTTTCAGAAAGAGCCAGTTCTGTGAGAATTTTCAATGTGTGCAGATGCGCGTTTTGTTCAGCGCCGCTTAGCTCCTTCGCCTGACGTAGCTCTTCCTCCATTTTTTGAAATAACGCCTGATCTGAAACGTTCACCATTTAAACTCCTTTGACTTCTTTAATAATGCGCGCTGGGTTGCCGCCGATGACAACATTGTCGCCGAAACTTTTTGTGACAACGGTGCCTGATGCGACAACGACGTTATTGCCAAGTGTCACGCCGGGATTAATAACCGCGCGTCCGCCAATCCAGGCGTTATTGCCGATTTTAACGGGCTTACCTAGTTCGAGCCCACTATTTCGTTCGGTCGGTTCAAGAGGATGCGTCGCGGTATAAATGTGCACGCCAGGCGCGAGCATGCAATTATCACCAATATGTATTTCGCACACATCAAGCATGACGCAATCAAAATTCGCGAAGAAATTTTCGCCAAGATAAATATTTGAGCCGTAATCAACGCGGAGTGTCGGTTCTAAAAATACTTTTTCACCCGTTCCGCCGAATAGGCGTTTTAAAAGTTCAGTTCGCGCTGCTGCGTCTATTGTATCATTGATTTCGCGAATGAGTTTGCGTGCGCGTGCGCGGCCATGCGCGAGTTCATAGTTGGACGGATCATACAATTCGCCCGCAAGCATTTTTTCAACTTCTTTTTTCAAATTCTAGCACCTCTTTCCACTATACTTCACGCTTTATTATAGCTAACTTTCACGGGGGACGCAAAATGTGGCGCTTTTTAAACAAGACAACTGCATTTTTCTTTAAAAAGTGCTATGCTAGAGGAAGTGAAAACACTAGGAGGATTCTTATTTATGATTAAAGTTATTGCTTCTGATATGGACGGTACGCTACTAAATTCCGACATACGTGTTACTGAGGAAAACGTAAAAGCGATTGAATTTGCAAGATCTAAAGGCGTCCACTTTGTTTTATGTACGGGGCGGATGTACGATGATGCGATGTCGCTTATTCACAAAGCGAATTTGTACGCGCCGGCCATTTGTATGAACGGCGCAGAAGTGCGCGATGAACACGGTAAAATTTTGTTGCAACATACGCTCGACAAAGATATTTCGAGAAAAACATTTCAAATTCTTTCTGATTTAGGAATGTACACGGAATTGTTTACTGATATCGGGCCGATTTCGACAAACAAAGAGCAAGGTAAAGAATTTTTGATTGAAATGTATCGCAAAATGCATCCTGACAAGCCCGTTCAATCGATTAGCGAGCAAATTGAGGAGCGCTTTCAAGCGAAAGACGTTCATGAAATTACGGATGTCAATCGGGTTTTTGAAAACGAGGAGATGAACATCTTGAAATTCATTTCGTTCTCGCCAAACCCTGATATTTTAACTCGAGCAAAAAAAGAACTAAGTGTGTCGAATGAACTTGCGATTACTTCTTCTTTTTCTGACAACATTGAAATCACGAATCGCGCGGCCCAAAAAGGCATTTCGTTACAATATTATGTGGAGCGCCTCGGCGTTTCGCTTGAAGAAACATTTGCGATTGGCGACAATATGAACGACCTTTCGATGATTAAAATGGCAGGTTACAGTGTGGCGATGGGCAACGCAGAGCCGGAAGTCAAGAAACGCGCCAAATATGAAACCACCACCAATGATGAGCACGGGGTTGCGGAAGCCATTTATAAAATGCTCGAAGCAAATGATTAATTAATGATTAATTTTGGAGGAATTTAAAATGACGATTAAAAAAACTTTAACTGTTGCTGGTTCTGATTCTAGCGGCGGCGCTGGTATCCAAGCTGATTTAAAGACATTTGAAGAATATGGAACTTTTGGATTTTCTGCACTCACAACGATTGTGACGATGGATCCAGATAACAACTGGTCGCACGGTGTGACACCTATTGATGCTAAGCTTGTGCGGGAGCAGCTCAAAACGATTTTATCGGGTGGTCCTGTTGATGCAATGAAAACGGGGATGCTAGGCTCGGTGGACATTATTAAAGCGACTCGCGAAGCCATTCTTGCACACGATTTAACCAATATTGTCATTGATCCGGTGATGGTTTGTAAGGGCGAGGACGAGCTTATTCAGCCGGAAAATGCGGCGGCGATTCGTGATTTATTGCTGCCGGTTGCGACAGTGACAACGCCAAACTTATTTGAAGCGGGGCAGCTTTCTGGTCTTGGAAAACTGAAAACGGTTGAGGATATGAAGGCGGCGGCTAAAAAAATTCATGAACTTGGTGTAAAATATGTGGTCATTAAAGGTGGCAAAGCGCTTGAGAGCGATAAAGCGATTGATTTAATGTACGACGGCAATGATTTTACGATTTATGAAGTGGAAAAAGTTAACACAAACTATAACCACGGTGCTGGTTGTACGTTTGCGGCGGCGATTACTGCTGGTCTTGCGAAAGGTTTGTCTGTTCCTGATGCGGTTGCTAAGGCAAAAGATTTTGTTACTGCTGCTATTCAAGGCGGATTTGCTTTGAACCAATTTATTGGCCCGGTTTGGCACGGGGCTTATAATAAAGCGGAAAATCGTTAAATTGTAAGGCTTAATTTCTATAGCTAAACGAAACGTAACAAGCAAAATAGACTGATGACAAATGGTGAAGATTGCCGTTTATCAACAGTCTATTGTTTTTTTATTTGACGTAATCATGTATAATGAATTTGAACTTATTTTAAGGGGGATTTATTTTACATGGAGCAAAATAAAGAGAAATTAACGCCTGCTGCAACGGATAAAAATTATTTTTGGCCAATTATGATTTTTTCTGCTGTGGCTGTCATTATTATTTTATTACTTTTCTTTTCACCAATTGGTTATCAAGGTGCCGTTCATTTTGACTTAACAATTTTCCCAAGAATGAATGCGATTTTTAATAGCTTCACTTTTGTCTTCTTAGTTATTGCACTTTGGGCAATCATTGTGAAGAAAAATATTAAATTGCATCGTGGCTTCATTTTAGCTGCTTTTACTTCAACGCTATTTTTCCTCGTTTCCTATTTAACATTCCATTTTCTTTCGGCTGAAACGAGTACATTTGGTGGGACTGGCTTTGTTCGCCCGATTTATTTCTTCATTCTTATTACGCATAGTTTTCTTGCTGCGGTTGTTGTGCCACTTGCGCTGTTCGCGCTTGTCTGGGGCTGGACGATGCAAGTTGACAAGCATAAGAAAATTGTTCGTTGGACGATGCCAATTTGGTTGTATGTTAGTTTAACTGGTGTTTTAGTGTACTTATTTATGGCGCCTTATTATTAAAATAAAGGACGTAGCCACTTGGCTACGTCCTTTTATTTTTCAACATTTGGAACGGTATCTAAGTTTGAACCGTTATCTTTTTCCATTCCGTCTGGTAAATCCCATAAAAATTGACTTAGCAACGCGTCTACTTCAAAGCTTTCATGTAAGCCGCTATGCGTCACATTTGTTCCAGAAATTAGGCGTTCTTGATAATTCGCTTTTGGAAAAAAGTTTCTTGCATAAAACACACTATCCACTTGTACAAGTCCGTCTGTTCCTGTATGATTTTGATCTCCAGCAATGGCGAGCATTTGAATAGTTTTAGGAATCCTCGTTTTATTTTTTGCGAGGTTTTTAAGTGCATCTGATCCAGCTTTCAAATCATGGGCGGCTGGGTCTTTTTGCAACTTAAAGTAGTCCGCCCTATCTATGCCATTAAAAGGCGTCGCAATCGCAATAAACTTTTGTGGCACGGGGTACGCGGCATCTACTGGCGTATTTTCAAGATAGCTTAAAATGGCAAGCCCTCCCATGGAATGGCCGACTAAATTGACTGTTTTAATATGCTCTTTTTCCCGAATGTATTTCATCGCATTTTGGAGCCATAACGTTTGCTTGGAAAGGCTCGCCCGGTTATCTTCAAATAAAATTTGTACCGCTGAATCGCCGTTTTTATATTGGCTATCCAGATGACCTCTTACCTTTAATTGACCGTTTGGCTTAATCATGATTTGCATGGCGATTTGTTTAGTCCGAGAGTCGCTTCCTATTCGATTTAATAAATGACCAAATGAGTTCGCCGTTCCTTTATAGCCATGCACAAAAACTGTTGGAATAATCGTTTCCTTCACTTTTGCTTCTTCTTGTTGTGTTTTTATATATATAACGCCGAAAATGGCGACTATAGAAACAAAAAACACGGCCAGCAAACTTATCACGGTTGCTTTCCGCATAAAGACACTTCCTTTTAACTAGAATGAGCCTATTGTAGCAAAATATATAGAAAACCGCTATCCATCAAACGATTCACTTTATTTTGTTTCAAAAGGCTCATTTTTTCCAACTCGATATAATTTCGTTACGGCATGTTCTTCCACGACGATAGCATTCAAACTGCCGCCAAACACAGCTCCGCCATCAATTCCTAAGCGCGTTTGATCTTTTGAAATCCAAATATTACTCGAGCCATCACTATGTAAATTTTGAACGGGTGTATGTCCGAAAATAAATACTTTTCCTGTTCGGTTCTCGCCAAATAAAAACGGTTCACGAATCCAGTAGAACTGTTTTTCTGCCGTCTTATGCCAGTCGGGAATCGTTAAATCTACCCCCGCATGAACAAAAACGTACTGCTTTTCCTCATGGTATAAAGGGAGATCTTGAATAAACGCGATTAGCTCGCCTGACTCCTCCATGACGCGTTTGCTAAGCTCATCAGGTGTGATTTTTTCCTCGATATTTTCCCGTAGCAGTGATTGAATCGTCTCCATACCACCTTGGCTAATGTAATACGCCATTTTTTCAGCTGGTTCTTTCAACCAATCAAGTAGCATTTTTTCATGATTGCCAGTTAAAACGATAACATCATGTTCTTCTGATAATTGCTTAACGAGCCTAAGGACTGCACCTGGGTTTTCACCGCGATCGATTAAATCCCCTACAAATAAAAGGCGTTCCTCTTTACGATTCCAGTTTTCAAGGATTTTCTCAAGCATGCCTATTTCACCATGCACATCGCCAACTACAAAAATCGGTTTCATTCATGTTCACCTCTGTTTCAAACAAAAACGTCCGATTAGAAAGAAAAAGGACGTTTTTTGCCTATTTATTCAATCGGATCTTTTTTTAAGTGTTTTTCAATTTTTTTAATTTCATGCCTGATGCTGCTAAGCCTTACTTCTGCAGCATTCATTGGACCGTTTTGCAACTGCGGATCTTCAAAATCACGCGAATCTGCAACTAGATTCTGATATTCATGTTTAAGGTCTATTAAGCGGTCCTCTAATTCTTTACGTTCATCTTCTTTCACAAACGACACCTCCATCAAAAAATCAAAGACTAACTCTCCTTTTCCCTAAAAAAAGAAAAACAATCCTATTTTTCCGATAATTTAGAAGAAATTTCAATTTGCTAGCCTTTTGCTGTAACTCCTTAGTAGAATATGCTATTTTTAATACATAAATAATAGAAAAAGGAGAGATTTTTTATGTTAACAAATGCAGAAATGCGGCGTGCTGCAAAAAGTGCATTACAGGGACATTGGGGAATATCAATTGGTGTTTATTTGCTTAGCATGATTATTACTGCAGCAGTATCAGCCGCGATAGGCTGGATTCCAGTTATTGGTTGGGTAGCTGGCATGCTTATTACCGGACCAATTACGATAGGTGTAACTTGGTTCTTCTTAGCGATTAGCCGACAAGATGAGCCCGATGTAGCCTATATGTTTAGCGCTTTTAAAGATTTTGGTCGAACTTTCTTAGCTTTTCTACTTGTTTCTATTTTCACATTTTTATGGTCGCTCTTATTTATTATTCCAGGCATTATTAAAGGCTATTCTTACTCACAAACTTTCTTTATTTTAAGAGATAACCCACAAATTTCAGCACTTGATGCGATTACTCAAAGTCGTCATATGATGAACGGCTACAAAGGAAAATTATTTGGCCTTTCACTAACTTTCTTACTTTGGTATTTAATTCCTGTCGCCATCTTTATTACATCCGCGATTATCTTTGGCATTGGTGCTGCCACTGGCAATTATAACGATATGAACGGTGACGGCTCAGTCATTGACGCCATGGGCTTTGGTATTTCAATAGGCGCGATTTTCCTATTCCTGCTCGGGTATCTCGTAGTCGTAGCCATTTCCATCTATTTGTTCCCTTACATGACGACCACTTTCGCTGTTTTCCACGATGAATTATTCGGCACAATCGCACCACCACTCGAAGAAGAAACGCCATACTTCAATGAAACGTTCTCTTCTAAAGAAAACGAATCAAGCTTTGAACAGACGGAGGAAAACAAACCTGATGAACCAAAGTAAATTCGCAGTAAACGGCGTGAACTTTGAAATCCGCCAAGCTACTTCAAAAGATTACCAAGCAGTTGAAAAATTAATGATCGACACCGCTACTTGGTTAAAAAAATCAGGTTCTACGCAGTGGAATGACATTTTAGATGGGACAGACGTCCATCAAATCCGTGAGCGCATCCATCAAAATGAAGTTTTCCTTTTAACCCAAAAAGAGCAAACGGCTGGAACAATGATTGTGCGAAAAACGCCGAGTGCTTGGGACGAAAATTTATGGGAAGAACAGGCAACAGAACCAGCATTTTACATCCACCGCCTGATGATTGCTCGCCCTTACAAAGGTCTGCAACTTTCAGCCCGAATGCTGCAATTCGCCGAAGAACTAGCTGCATCAGCACGTATCCCTTTCATTCGTCTAGACACCCTCGCCTCAAATAATGCTCTCAACCAATTGTACGCCGAAACATTTACGTTTTTAAATAGTAAAGATGGTTATAGTTTGTATCAAAAAAAAGTGCAACCCAGTTAACTGGGTTACACTTTTTTAGTTTTAGTATTAACGAAACGCATATGTGCCGTAGTTTAAAAATAATTTTTTAATTTCTAAAAAGGCATTTTCATAATCTTTCTTATTCAAAAATGAAATAATCACACCAAATTGTTTGATGTTGCGTTCACGCATTTCTTCGTTGTGATTCGTAATTGCATCTGCAGAAAAGTATTTGATATTGAAAAATACTTTCTTAGCCATGTCTTTAAAGTAAGGGTTTCCGGAATAATTGATTAATCGTAAGAAAAATTGATGTTCATTAAAAATGTATTCATCTAAATCGCGCAAATATGATGCTCTGTCCATTGATTGTACACACTTTTCTAGCTCTTCGATATCCATTTCTTCCTCTGATTGTTCAATTCTATCGAATGTTGCTTTCACAAACAATTCAATAACTTCAAGAAGTTGCACATAACGTGTGGAATCAACAATTGAATCTTTGACTACAACACCACTGTAAGTCCGGTAATCTAAAACACCTTCTGCTACTAAAGCAGTAATCGCTTTACGAATTGGTGACCGGCTGACGCCTAATTCTTTTGATAATCGTTCTTCTGTAAG
Organism: Listeria sp. ILCC792; assembly: GCF_900186135.1. Lineage (NCBI taxonomy): Bacteria > Bacillati > Bacillota > Bacilli > Caryophanales > Listeriaceae > Listeria > Listeria sp. ILCC792. The sequence goes on along the minus strand of NZ_FYBO01000008.1, from coordinate 97,789 downwards.
ATGCTCGTCAGGCTTCAATTCACCATTTTTAATCTTTTCAATGACACTGTAATAAACAACCTTATCAAGGGTTTTGTATTCTCGTTTACTTTTCAAAATTCTAACGCTCCTTCAACCGATGAACTTTCTCATATTATATCATATGCCTCTCACGAAACAAAGCTAGTTTTTTTGAATGCATCATCTTCCCTATTTGAATCTGTCTAAATAAATAGTAAACAAAAAAACTCGAAATGTGGATTATTTTATGAAATCACTTTGTGAAACTGCTATATAAAGCCATTTCTTTAAATTTTTCAATATAAGATTTTTCAGTAAATAATTTTGTTCTCGCTAAAACGTGTTTTTGTGTACTAAAAAATGGGTCTTTTTAACTATATCGGATTATTTTACTTTTCCTTGCTATTTATACATGAAAATAAAATTATGCATTTCAACCAGTTATCTCCTTTTGCACAAAAAAAGTGAGGCGCACAAGATGCTCCTCACTAAATACTAACGGAATGTTTGCACAATATATTGATTCATAATAGTTTGTACTTCTTTTCGTGCAGCAACAAAATCGTTGTCCTGTACATTTTGAATTGTCACCTCTAAACAGCGAATCGTTTTTTCGGCTAAAATAAAAGGAATAATTTTAATCTCTTTTTGTGCTTTTGAGTCAAAGTCGCTTTCAATCATTTGTACGAAACGATTCGCATACGTGTTTTGCATCAAGCGAATGAATGCAAAAAAGCAATTGAAGAGTTCCGCAATAAACTGATCTTCCTCGCCTTTTTGATGAAGCATCTTCAATTGCTCAACTTTTTTCTGGAAGTATCCCATGTCGATTTGAATTCGTTTGTTTTCTACTTTAGTCAACGTTTGATTTATCATGATTTCAGTTATCTCTAACAACTCGACAAAACGATTAACGGACATGCTGCTTTCTATGACAATAGCTCCGCGATTTGTACGAACTTCGATTAATCCTTCCTTCTCCAAGCTTGCTAAGGCCTTTCGGACGGGCGTACGGCTAATTTTCAGTTCGTCTGCAATAACCGTTTCGGTAACTCGGTCTCCTACTCGCAAATTTCCGCTCAAAATTTTCTCTTTTATCGTGTAATAAGCTAGTTTTTCGTATGTTTGTTTTTCCATTATGTTTCCTCCTATGTCAAACTAGAAATATTTTTTTCGCCAAAAAATAACTGTTACAAGTAGTGTCAGAATAATTGTAAATAGCATAATACCTGAGAAAGCATTTGCCTCATGAGCGAAAGGTAGCTTCACATTCATCCCGTAAATGCTTCCGACAATCGTTGGGAGAGATAAAATAATCGTAAAAGACGTTAAAAACTTCATCACCATGTTTAAATTATTTGAAATAACGGATGAAAAAATATCTGACATGCCGCTTATAATTTGTGTGTATGTATCCGTCATCGCAATTGCTTGTTTATTTTCAATCACAACATCGCGAAGTAAATCATGGTTGCCTTGATTTTGCATAAAATGCTCCACATCTTGCATCTTATCTAAAATCGCTTTATTCGATTGTAATGCTGTAGCAAAAAACACCAGACTCTTTTGAACTGCCATAAACGCGTACAGCTGTTCATTTTTCATAGATTGCTTAATTTTCCCTTCAAGTTCATTCATTAAATGAATCAGTTTATCTAAATATTTTAAATAAAAATAAGAAACCGCATAAAGAATTTGTAGTAAAAACCGCGTATGATTAGCCGTATCATAATAATCGATTGGCGTTTCAATAATCGATGTTAAAACAGGAACTTCGCGTATCGAAATCGTCATAAAAATATCATCTGCTAAAACAATTCCGATTGGCATCGTTTCGTATGTGGTGTAGCCCATTTCATCTTTTGTCGCGTAAGGACAGTCAACAATGACAAGCGAATGGCGTTTTTCTTCCTCCGTACGCTTCAATTCAATTCGTGACCGTTCCTCCTCATCAAGCGCATCATGAAAATAATGTTTAGGTATGTGATACATAGCGCTCAGTTCTTCAATCTCAGATGCGGACGGTGAAACGACTTTAATCCAACTTCCCTTTTTAGCGGCTTCCAATTTTTTCATTTCTTGCTTGCCGTGTGCTGTATAGAATTCTATCATTTGGCTTCCCCCGTTTATCCAAAAAGATAACTTTATTCTATCAACTTTTTGACAATTTGTCTTTTCCTAAATTTGGGGTTCTTGCAACATAATTAAAATTCCGTTTGGATCGCTTACTTGCACACCAAAATGGCGTTTTTCCATTTTAAATCCGGCTTTCGCAAGACGCGTTTCCCATTCTTTGAATTTAGACGTTACAATTGTAAAATAGGCCAAGCCCGTTTCATTTTCCGCGCGCGGCAGCAAGTTTGTTCCTGCCCAAATATTACTGCCAATATGGTGATGATAACGACCTTCTGCAAAAAAGCGGGCAGACGGGATTTTGGTTTGAATGTTTAAACCGAGAATATTTCCGTAAAATTCTTCTGTTGCTTCGATATCGCTCACTTGCAAATGAACGTGTCCGATTTTCGTTTCTGGGTGAATCTGGTGGAACTCTTCTCGCGTAGCTGCATCAATAATTGCGTCCGCATCGACTTCTTCAGTTACTGCGGGATACGTGCCGTCTTCGTTAATGCGCCATTTGGCAAAGGGGCGATCGCGGTAAATCTCGATGCCATTCCCTTCTGGATCAGCTAAATAAATGGCCTCACTGTATGCATGGTCGCCCGCTCCACTAAGCGGATACTTCGATTTGATCAAATGAATCAGCATATCGCCAAGCGCCGCACGATTGGGCACTAAAAAAGCCGTATGAAATAAACCTGTTCGCGGCATGTTGGGGCGCACTCCATTTGTTAGTTTTTCTAGAACAAGAAGTGTGTCGCCATCGTTTTTCGCGCCAAACAGCACCTTTTCCTCTGACTCCGCTTGTTTAACAAGACCGATAACCTCTGCATAAAAAGCCGCCATTTTGGCTAAATCTGCCACCTTTAAAACCACTGCCCCTAACTTAAACTCGTCGCTCATTCTACATTTCTCCTTTAATATTGGTTCCTTCTATTACATCATATGGGAGGAAAAAATGCGAATGATTCAACTTACTTTTTGTAAGTCTCTTGTTTTTCTAGTGTGCTGTGTTTCTTCCCATATCCAAAATAAATAATAACCCCAATAACAAACCAAATGCCACATACAATCCAAGTAAGCGTCGCTAGGCGTGTAATAAGGAAACCACAAAGTAAGAAGGACACAATTGGTAACACGGGATAGAACGGCGTTTTAAAGCTTCCAGGCGCAATTTCTTTATTTTTTCGTAAAAATAAAATGCCGAGAGAAACCATCATAAACGCAATTAAAGTCCCCATATTCACAAGCTCTGCTAATTTCCCAAGTGGAACAAGTCCGGCCAAAATAGCGACAACTGATGCATAAATCCATGTATTTTTAACAGGTGTGCTATGTTTTGGATCAATTTCAGCTAGCATCTTCGGCAGTAGGCCATCTCGACCTAGCGCATAGACTAAACGCGTGCCGCCGTATGTCATAACAAGAATGACCGTAAGCATTCCAACAACTGCCCCTAAAGAAATAATTCCTGCTATCCAGTCTTGATTGATGACTTGCAGTGCAAAAGCAACAGGGTCTGTTACATTTAATTCTGTATAAGGTACAATACCCGTTAAAACAACAGATACAAGCATATAAAGAATTGTACAAATTAAAAGTGAACCGATAATTCCAATTGGCATATTGCGTTTTGGATTTTTCACTTCTTCTGCGGCACTTGAAACCGCGTCAAATCCTAAATATGCAAAGAAAACAAGCGCGGCTCCGTTTAGGACGCCACTGAAACCGAATGGCATGAACGGTTGCCAATTGGCTGGTTTCACATAAAATGCCCCGACGATAATGAAAAGCAGAATGACGCTCACTTTTAAAATAACCATGACGGTATTCACACGAGTAGATTCGCGAATACCTTTAGTGAGCAGAAAAGCAACGATGAAGATGATTAGAATTGCAGGAATGTTGACATATGTCCCTTCGGCCGGATTAAATGGTCCCGAAATGGCGGTTGGAATTTCGAGATGAAAGCCTTTCAAAAAGGCATTTAAGTAAGAGGACCAACCGCTTGCGACAGACGCGACGGCTAGGCCATATTCAAGAAGGAGCGCCCAACCGAGTACCCATGCGATAAATTCACCGAAAATCACGTAGCCATATGTGTAGGCACTGCCTGCAACTGGCACAGAGGATGCGAATTCTGAATAACAAAGCGCAGCAAGTGCGCAAACAACGGCGGCAATCACCAATGAAAAGACAATGGCAGGTCCTGAATGCATTGCAGCAACAGTACCTGGTAAAATGAATATCCCCGTCCCGACGATGGCACCGACACCAAGGAGCATTAAATCAAATGCGCCAAGCGTTTGTTTTAGTCGAATATGTCCTCCTTTATTTGGTAATAATTCCTCAATTGATTTTTTTCTAAAAATAGACATCTGAAATCCCCTTAATGTAAAAAATTATTTTTTCTCATCATACCCTTTCGCACTTTAAAGGTCAACAGTGTTAAAGTGCCAACTTGTAAAATTCTCCGCAATATTTGCACTTCAAAATCGGGTGCGTTAAAATAGATATAATTGGGGAAACTTAACCTATTTTTTAAAAGAAAGAGGCTTTTATCTTGTTAATTATTTATTTGATTTTAATTGTTGGTCAATTTGCCTTAGCCTATTTCCAAGTTTTTCAAGATCCAAATTGGCTTAGCTTTATGGCCGATTTATCGTTTGTCCTTATTTTACTGCTTCTCATACATGCTTTTGTACGTCCTCGTGCGCAAGTTTATGTTTATGCGGGTCTAACATGTTTTCTTGGAATATTGATGCTTGTTTTCGTTCTTTATGGACGGTTTTACAATGAAATTCCAACTTATCACAGCCTTTCTTTAATTGGTGAAGTCGGCGTTGTCAAAGATAGCGCAACTAGCTTATTGAAATGGTACGATTGGCTATTTTTTGCGAATCTTCTCTTGTTACCAGTTGTTCTTTATTTGGACTTAAAAAAAGGTGTGCGTTTTAAAACTTTCCAAATAAAAAGACGAACTTTTGGCATCTCGCTTGCTGTTCTTCTGCTTCTAATTGGATTTTTCACTTATGATATGATGAATAAAAATATTATTAGTGATACGAAACGCGCTGAAAAGATGGGTGTGTTTACCTTTAATGTAGCTACGGCTTTTACTGGAACGACCGATGTTCGGGCGGCTGATATTACAGCAGATAATATCCGTACGATAAAAGGCGTTGAAGTTAAAAAGAATCCGGACTACTACGGCATTGCAAAAGGGAAAAACTTAATTATTATCCAGTTAGAATCCTTCCAGCGCAACTTGACGGGTGTAAAACTAAACGGGCAATCCGTCACGCCAACACTCGACAAATTGGAAGGCGAAACGCTCTACTCGGATTCGTTTTTCCAAACGGTTTCAAAATCTAATACGGCTGATGCGGAATGGTCTGTGTATACCTCCACCTTCCCTAGCGGCTACTATACGAATACGCAAACTTACGGTGACCGCGTTATTCCATCATTACCGCGGACGCTTTCTAAGAAAGGTTATCAGACGGCAACCTTCCACACGAACGACGCGAGTTTCTATAATCGGGACAATTTTTATCCAGCAGTAGGGTTTGATAAGTTTTATGATCGCTCGTTCTTTGGCGATGATGATGTTATTGGCTTTTCGCCGAGCGATGAGGTTTTATACAATAAGGCGATGCCAATTTTAGAAGAACATTATCAAAACGATGAAAACTTCTATGCGCAACTTATTTCGGTTAGCAGTCATATGCCATTTAATATTCCAGAGAGCAAGCAATCGCTTAACCTTCCGAAAAACTTGGAAGGCACAGAGCTTGGGAACTATTTCCAAGCAGTGCACTATGCGGACAAACAGCTTGGTGCATTTATTAATAAATTGAAGAAAAATGGTATTTGGGATGATTCTGTCGTTGTGATGTACGGTGACCACCATATCATTGATACGGCAAAGCTTACAGATGACCAAAAAAGCTACGTCAATCGTTCTAGTGAGCTAAAAGCGCAGCCTGCTGATGACTACCGGATTCCGTTCTACCTCCACATTCCGGGCGTTGAAAAGACAGGCAAGATTGATAATATCGGCGGCGAAATTGACGTAATGCCAACCGTTCTCAATCTTCTTGGGATTAAAGCAACTGACCAGATTATGTTTGGGGAGGACATCTTAAATACGCAAACGAATTTTGTGCCAGAACGCTACACAATGCCAGAAGGTAGCTACATGGCAAATGATTATATGTATGAACCAGACGAAAGTTTTGAAACGGGCAAAGCCACTTATTATAACGGCGGAAATAAAGAACTCTCTGCTGATATCAAAAAACGTTTTGAAGCAAGTCGAAAACTACTCCAGTATTCTGATAGTTATGTAGACAATTTGCCGAAACAAAAAGATGTTGAAAAATAGTTTCTATAAAAAAAGATGAGCTCGGATTATCTTCCGAGCTCATCTTTTTTATTTGTCCGTTTAAATTCAAATTGTTTCATCCACGGGCGACCTTTTTTTAGCGCCCAGTATCCGATAATGGCCATAACTAATGCGCCAATGATGTCGACAATAACGTCTGTCATGGTATCCGTGAGAGCAGCCCGCCCAACGAGTGGCGTTCCGTTAGAGAGTTCGAAGCGCTGCATATTTAAACCTAAAAGAGCATCGAATGTATACTCATACACTTCCCAGAAAGCGCCGAGCGTTACCGCGAAACAGAAAGAAAATATCGCAACAAAGCCGGGCTTCATGTTCATGACGACTTTATCGTTAGCATTGAGTAAACTCACAAAAGAAAAGCCTATTGCGCCTAGCATCGCACCACTAAACGTATGCAATATTTTATCCCAGTGAGGTACATTCGCATAAAATTGTTGAATGGTTCCAAGATAAATTGAGGCGTATAGAAAAACGATAAACATGAGGTACACAAGCCCCGGAATTTCAAATTTAAATCGTCTAGAAACAATGGACGGTAAAGCTAAAATAATAATCCCTAAAATGATTTCTACCAGTAAGAAAATATAATCACTTCGGAGCGTTACTTTTGGTCCTGTTGCTGGTTGTGACGCGGGGGCAGTAAAAATTTCAAAGATGGTCACAATCATCGAAATCCCCATGGATACAAAAATAAAAAGGGCAACCCACTGCGTCCAATTTAATTTTTTCAGTCGTTTCATTCATTTCACCTCTTATAAGAAACCAGCACTCTTAAGCGCTGGTTCAGATAGTTACATCAAAGTTCTTTTATTTTTGAGCTTCTTAAGCTGCGTTTTAATTTTTAGATGGATAGTTTTCTAGGAAGTAAATTAATGTTTGTAATTCAGTTGTCAAATCAATATGATGGACGCGTACTTGTTTTGGCACGCTAATACGTGCTGGCGTAAAGTTTAGAATCCCCTTCACGTCTGCTTCGATCAATTTATCCACCGTTGTTTGAGCTTCATCAGATGGTACAGTTAAAATGACCACTTCAACATTATTTTCTTTTAAAATTTCTTCCATATCATTTAAATGATAAATTGGAATATCTTGTTGGACGGTACCTACTTTTGCAGGAGCTACATCAAATGCAGCACAAACGCGAATATTATTGTTTTTCATGAAGTTATAATGAAGTAGTGCGGTTCCAAGATTCCCTACACCGATAATGGCAACGTTCGTTTCTTTATCTTGGCTGAGCGTTTTTCCAAAAAAGTCAAGAATATAAGAAACATTATAACCATATCCTTTCTTGCCGAGTGCGCCGAAATATGAGAAATCGCGGCGAATTGTTGCGGAATCCACTTTTACAGCTTCACTTAACTCTGCCGAAGATACACGTTCTTTTCCTGATTCATGTAGATATTTCAAATAGCGATGATATAACGGTAAGCGTTTTGCTGTCGCCTGTGGAATTTTTGTCGTTTCATCCATCATGCCAATTAGTCCCTTCTTCCTGATAAAATATGGTTCGTTTTCAAGCAAAATGACTGCTCTTTCCTTCACATGCTTGCTTATATACTATAAACATTTCACATAAAATGCACAAACTTTTTGCTCACACATTTAGAAAACCTTTATTTTATCAGTATTTATTTTGTTTACCTGCTCTCATTGTATCGTAAAATCACAATTAATGCTAATGATTTCACAAAATCAAATGTGTGATTGCAACGGGCTCACCTTTACGCTAAACTAGAAAGAGATAGGGGAGAAAAATATGATTCTTTTGCAAGTACAACAAATTGCGAAGTACTTTGGTGCGGAAACGATTTTAGAAAATATAAAATTAGAAATTAAAACAAATGACCGGATTGCGCTAGTTGGCAGAAACGGGGCGGGAAAATCAACGCTTCTGAAAATCATTGCGGGGCAGACTTCATATGATGCGGGGCAAATTTCAAAGCCGAAAAATGTGCGGATTGGCTACTTGGCGCAAAATACGGGGCTTGAGTCGAGCAAGACGATTTGGAATGAAATGCTGACTGTTTTTGAAGACTTGCGTAACATGGAACGCGAGCTGCGCGAGATGGAGCTTAAAATGGCGGACAGCGGTATATACGCGGATGCTGAGACGGCAAGGCAGGCTTTGGATAGTTACGATGAACTGCAACACCTTTTCAAGGAACGCGGCGGCTATACGTATGAAGCGGAAATTCGTTCGGTGCTACATGGTCTCCATTTTTTTGAAGAGGATTATGAAAAATTAGTCGCGGCTTTAAGTGGTGGGCAGAAAACTAGGCTTGCACTTGCGAAACTACTTTTATCCAAACAAGATCTTTTGATTTTAGATGAGCCGACCAACCATTTGGATATTGCGACGCTTTCGTGGCTTGAGGGGTATTTGCAAAATTATGCGGGCGCGCTGCTCATCGTTTCGCACGACCGCTATTTTTTGGACCGCGTGGTGAACCAAGTTTATGAGATTTCCCGGACAAAAATCACTCACTATGTTGGAAATTACAGTCGTTTTCTTGTTTTAAAACAGGAGCAGCTTGAAAAAGACTGGAAGGAATTCGAGAAACAACAGACGGAAATTGCCAAATTGGAAGACTTTGTTGCTCGGAATATTGTTCGTGCATCGACAACGAAACGGGCGCAAAGCCGGCGGAAGAAACTGGAAAAAATGGACCGATTAGATCGGCCGGCGGGAAATGAAAAAGCGGCCCATTTTGGTTTTCAATTTGACCGCACGCCCGGAAATGACATTTTATTTGTCGAAGATGTTGCAATTGGCTATTCGAAAGACAAATTGGTGGCGCAAAATGTTCGGTTTGAAATGAAGCGCGGTGATAGTATTGCACTTGTTGGGCCAAACGGAATTGGCAAGTCTACCCTTTTAAAGTCACTCATTCGTGAAATCCCTGTTTTAAAGGGCGATTTTCGTTTTGGCGCTGGCGTTAAAATCGGGTATTACGACCAAGAACAAGCTAAGCTTTCTTCCAAAAAGACGATTTTACAAGAACTTTGGGATGAATATCCTGAACTAGACGAGAAAGCGGTCCGCACCACACTTGGAAATTTCCTTTTTTCAGAAGATGATGTTTTAAAAATTGTGGATACGCTTAGTGGCGGCGAAAAGGCCCGCTTGGCGCTTTCAAAGCTGACGCTACTCGGGGCAAATGTGCTTATTCTCGATGAGCCGACCAACCATTTGGATATTGAAAGTAAGGAAGTTTTGGAGGCGGCACTCATTGATTTTGAAGGCACGATTTTGTTCGTTTCGCATGACCGCTACTTCATTAACCGCATCGCACAAGATATTATTGAGCTTAGTCCGACTGGGGCGACGCGCTATTTAGGCGACTATGACTACTATCAGGAGAAAATTGCGGAAAACAGAGAAATTGCGCGTCTTGAAATGGAAGAGAAACTTCGGAAAGGCGAAATGCCAGCACAAGCGGAAAATCCTTCTAACAAGGCGGCGTACCAGCAAAGCAAGGAAGCGCAAAAATTATTACGGCAAAAAACACGAAAGCTTGCTGAAATTGAGGGAAAAATGGAAGAATGCGATGCGAAAATCGCTTCACTCGAACATGAGTTGACACTTCCAACGGTTTTTAACGACCACGAAAAAAGTTACGCGATTACCGAAGAATTGGATGCCATTAAACAAGTTGCCGAAGCCTTAATGGCCGACTGGGAAATCGTGAGTGAGGAAATTGAAGAATTGAATGCATAGAAAAAAGCTAGGACGAAAATTCGTCCTAGCTTTTTTAAACTTCTTCAAATAACAAACCGGGTTTGGCATTTAAGGCTAAGTTGCCGAATTTGCCTTCTTCGTAGGCTACCGTTCCTGCTGCTGCAATCATGGCGGCATTGTCTCCGCAAAGTGAAAGCGGCGGGATGACCAATTGGACGGCTGGAATTTCAAGTTCTGCTTCTTGAATCATTCGTTCGCGTAAGCCTTGGTTTGCCGCAACACCGCCTGCAAGAAGCAATTGTTTAACGCCGTATTCTTTTGCGGCAGCAATTGTTTTGGTGACTAAGACGTCGACAACGCTCGCCTGGAAGCTAGCTGCTAGATCAGCAGGACTTGGTTCTAAGTTTTTTTGGCGCATATTATGGAGCAAATTAATAAACGCAGATTTTAAGCCACTGAAACTAAAATCGTAGCTGCCATCGTCCATCATCGCACGTGGAAAGTGGAATGTGTCTTCCCCTTCTCTCGCTAGATGGTCGATCTGGACTCCGCCAGGATAAGGCAAACCAAGCGTTCTCGCCACTTTATCGTATGCCTCACCAGCTGCGTCATCGCGCGTTTCTCCGATAATCTCAAAATCATTATGTTCTTTCATCAAAACAAGCTCTGTGTGTCCTCCGCTTACGACAAGCGCAAGCAGCGGAAACTGCATCTCGGTTTCAAAGCGGTTCGCGTAAATATGGCCGGCGATGTGATGCACGGGAATGAGCGGTTTTTGGTGCGAAAAAGCTAGCGTTTTAGCGGCGTTCACCCCAATGAGTAGCGCTCCCACAAGACCAGGTCCTTCTGTTACGGCAATCCCGTCTACGTCATCTAACGTGACATTCGCCTGATTTAACGCCTCTTCGATTACAATGGTAATTTGTTCGACGTGGTGCCTCGAGGCAATTTCAGGTACGACGCCGCCAAAGCGTTTATGGCTCTCAATTTGGGAGGCAACGACGTTCGATAAAATTTCCGTGCCGCCTTTTACGATGGCAGCAGCTGTTTCATCGCAGCTTGATTCAATGCCTAAAATAATCGTTTCATTTTTCGTCATGATAAATTCACCCACATTACAAGCGCATCTTCGTCGTTATCTGGATAGTAACGTTTGCGAATTGCGCCGTTTTGAAAATTAAATTTCCGATATAAATTTTGTGCCCGCGTATTGGATACGCGCACTTCAAGCGTCATGTTTATGACACCGTTCTGCTTTGCTAAATCTAACAGCGCTTTTAGTAGCGCCTCGCCGTATTTTTGCCCTTGGAAGTCGGGATGAATAGCGACATTCGTAATATGCCCCTCGTCAAGTACGAGCCAAACGCCACCGTAGCCAATGATTCGCCCGTCTAAAACGGCTAGTAAATAATGGGCAAATTGGTTGATTGTGAATTCATTTAAAAAGGCTTCACGCGACCACGGGGAACTGAATACAGCATGCTCAATTTGGAGCAGCGCTTCGATATCTTCTTGCGTTGCTTTTTCAAAAGAAATCATGCTTTCTTCCTCGCTTCGAGCCACTTGCTTTCGGCTTCGGCAAGTTTCAAATAGTCAGGCGTGAAATTCGTTGCCTCCGTGCCGCTTTCGTGTTGAGCGAGCGCGACAAGACTAGCTGCCCGCGCAAAATTTGTGTCGGCGCTAGCAAACACTGCATGTTGCCCGAGTTCGCCCGCAATTCGGTCTTGCAAATTCGGCGGGATTGCACCGATAAATAGAATTTTTTCAGTCGTCCCGCTAAAGTTTGCGAGCAATTCGGTTAGCGCAATATGCTGGTCGGGGAGCAAATTTTCGAGCGCATCACCTTGACGGTAGACACCCGCATAAACGTTCTCGCGCCGCGCATCCATCAGCGCCACAATTTTCCCCGGGAAGTACATCCCACTTTTGGCTAAAATTTGAAGAGACGAAATGCCTACGATAGGAATATTCAAATCCCATGCCAGCGTCTTGGCTACCGTGACCCCAATTCGAAGCCCTGTATAAGACCCCGGGCCTTTAGAAACAGCAATTTTTGTTACATCGCTTACCGCCACGCCACATTCTTGCATTAGCTCCTGAATGGCCGGAAGAAGTCTTACGCTATGATTCTTTTTCAAATTTGTCGTCATTTCCCCAATGATTTGCCCTTCTGCTAAAAGTGCAATACTCATCGTATCTGTCGCTGTATCAATCCCTAATATCATTCTAAAACCTCCGTCAAGAAAGTCTTGTAACGCGTACCAACTGCCTCAAATTCCAAGTTTCGCTCATCATCTGAAACCCGTGAAATCGTAATTTTCAAATACTCGCTAGGTAAGGTTTCTGCGATATAGTGCGCCCATTCAACGACGCTTAGACCATCGCCTAAAAAATATTCGTCAAAACCAAGTTCATCAGGCGATGCTTCTTCTAAACGGTAAACATCCATATGATAAAGCGGCAAGCGCCCGCTCGTATATTCACGAATTATAGTAAAGGTTGGACTTTTTACGAGCTGTGTAATACCTAGTCCTTCAGCAAGTCCTTTTGTAAAGGTAGTCTTTCCAGCGCCTAAATCGCCTTCAAGCAAAATAACGAACGAAGTATCTACATTTTGACCGATTTTTTTTGCCAGAGCGATTGTCTCTTCGGCATTTTTCGTGTGCTTTTTGACTTTCATTTTTTTCACCTGTCCATCGTTTTCTGTTCCTATCATACCATAGAACGCAAAAAAGAACAGCTTCCCAGCTGTTCTTTATCGCTTTTAAAAATTAGAATCTGATAAATCTTTGTCGCCGTACATGCTTTGGATCATCACGGTTTGAATGATTTTTTGAAGCTCATCTGTGCTTACAATTTCATCATCTTTCGGGAATGCAGGAATCTTTTTGAAAGCAACATTTTCGATTTTAAATGTGCCGCCTAGTTTCGTGTTGCTTTCTGTATCTTCTGCATTAATTTTCATTGTCATCGATTCAAATTTATCATCTTTACCTGGTTTCATCGACATTTTCAGGCTAACTTTAATATTTTTTTCTTTTTGCATATCTTTGATTGTATCTGCTAAATCTAAACGAAAATCTTCATATTCTTCGTCAAAATCCGTTACACTTCCTTGCGATTCAGCAATCGCTTTAACATCTTTTTTCACGCTATCTTCGCCAAGTGCTTTTTCAAAGTCCTTCATTAAGTTAACGAAATCTTTTTTAGTTAAAGTCGTTGTGATATTACCATTATCATCTTCTGTAAAACGATTTTCGTCCATACCGTTTAAGTAGTCTGTGATAATTTTATTCAATTTCTTTTGTAAATCTTCCATCGCTTTTGTAACTGATTCAGACGATTTAGTCGTTTTGTCACCTGTCTCCCCTAATGTTTCAGAAAGTTCAGATGTACTAATGTATTTATTTTTCAAATCTGGATAAGTTTGATTAATTTTAGAAAAAACCCCGCCAGTTTGTTGGTCAAGCAACGTCTTTAAATTATCGTCTGGATTAACGATTGTATCTAATGGAATATAAGCTTCCCCTGTTTTGTCGTTCATCAAAACGTCCACTTCAAGGTCAAAATTAAGCGCACCATCTGAGCTAAGATTGAATGCCACATAAGATTTTTCTGCTTTTTTATCGATAGATGTTGTTGCATCGAGCTGCATTTTCTTAAGCATTTCAATTGTGGATGCTTCACTACCATAAATATCATCTGACTCTAAATTATCAATTTTAAATGACATTTTTTGAGTATATTGATCTGGAACGTCAAGCGCTTTTGAATACGTGTCAGCAAATTTCTCTTGCGGCGTTTGCCCACAAGCTGTAAGTACTAACATTAAAACTAACATAATTGATAAAACTAACCCTTTTTTCATAAAAAAAATCCTCCTGTATGTATACTATGTATTATTTTAATCTACCACAATTTTATAACTAACACAATCGAATACAAAAAAATCTAGTCAATAACAAATAAAATTTTCATCATTTGTTAATAACTAGATTTTGCGTAATCCGTTTAGTCTTTTACGATTATTTTTGTTGCTGGAGCAGATATTGTTCCCGGAGACGGAGCAACTAACTTAACGCCTTCTGGAAAGACAGCTTGAAATTTAGTGCCCTTTTGGAGGTCAGTAGATTCCATTGTCTTGCCTGACTCATTCACAATAGAAGTTGAACTATTAAAAGTAAAGACAACATTAGACGAATCATTTTCCGCTGCACCTTGCCAAGTTAGTATTCCCGAAGCCGTAATTTGGTTCCTACTCGTTATTTCACTCGCATCTGTTATACTTCCATCTAGGACTAAATAATTGACAGCATCATTGTTCGAACATGCTGTAAGAAGAAAAAGGCTCATCATCAAAATTGAAATAAATTTTTTCATTGTCTATCCTTTCACTTACTTGTTGTCCTTAGCATAGCATGGCTACAGCCTTTTTAACAAGTCCAAGTGGATTTCTTAAACAATTCTTATAGACTGCCTACAAAAAAGCCTAATCCAGCACATGAAATTCCTAACGCGTACGATAAAATCATATAGGCCGATAAAATTCCCGTTCTTTTTTGCAAGCGAAGCTCCGTGCATTCCACTTTAAAAGTCGAAAATGTTGTATAGCCACCCATAAATCCAGTTCCGATAAGGAGCTGCCACATATCAGAAAGCTGGCTCGAGATGAGTAGGCCTAGCAGAAAAGAACCTGAAAGATTGATGAGGAAGGTTGCCCACGGAAAATCGGTTTTCCACTTATTTTTCATCCAAACCGAGATCCCGTAACGTGTCATCCCGCCAAAAGCCGCGCCAATGCCCACAAGCAAAAAGTTAAGCATGTCGTCCCACCCACTTTGCAGAAAAGAAGTAACCGAGTTTCGCGAAGGCAAGGCCACCGAGCAAGCTGATTCCGATGTAGAGAGCAGCGATACTTATGTGCTCTGACTGGAGTAGCTGGATATTTTCCACGCTAAAGCTTGAAAATGTGGTGAACGCCCCGATAAACCCAGTTCCGAGCCCCGCTACTAGCTCCGGCCGCACTTTCGGATTCGTCGCAACCGCCTGCGTCACAACCGCAAGCAGAAAACACCCCACCAAATTCACCGTGAGTGTCGCGGCGGGAAACGCATTTCCACCTATAAGTAAACTAATCCCATAACGCGTCATGCCGCCTAGCGCGCTAAAGATGCCAACATATAAAAAATACATATTCATTCCTCCAATCAAAAACTCCTGTTGAAAAAAACATAGCCAACTATGTTTCTTTCAACAGGAGTCATCAGCGCAAAACGCAATAATAGCGAACTCCATCGCCTCTTTTACTATATGCTTTTAACGTTTTTTTTGCAAGAAAAATATTTATACAAAATCACTTATAATCGTTGACAAAACCGCTAAAAGAATACTATAATACTTTTTGTTGGTACAAATTACGCGGTCGTGGCGGAATCGGCAGACGCGCTAGGTTGAGGGCCTAGTGGGCATTAGCTCGTGGAGGTTCAAGTCCTCTCGGCCGCATCATGTATAAAAGAAGGATAAAGATTATTTAAATAATCTTTATCCTTTTTCTATTCCTCGCCTCTCTTTGTTTCCTGTTTAAAAAAACTTCTAAATGATTTAAGAAGCAAAACGCTTTTTATTTTCTCAAAAAACGATACAATGAAAGCGAAACCAATTTATGGAGGCGAGTTGTATGAAGGTAGCCAGTTTTAATCTTTGTTGTGATGTTGAAAAAACGGGGGATATTGCTTGGTCCGTTAGATTGCCACTGATTCGGCAGATTATTCGCGAAGAAGCGTTTGATGTTTTTGGCGCGCAAGAACTTGTGCCGCATCAGTTGCGGGATTTAAATGTGGAGTCTCCGTATGCGCATTATAGCCTGTTTCGTGACGGCGGGCAGACGGGCGAGGCCATTAGTATTTTCTACTTGAAAGCGCGGTTTGATTTGCTTGATACGGGCCATTTTTGGTTATCTGAAACCGAACAAATTCCGTCCGCTTATAAAGATGCCGCTTTTAAACGCACTTGCATTTGGGTGAAATTACTAGATACACAAACAGGCGACAGCTTTTATGTTTTTAACACACATTTTGATCACATATCCGCAGAAGCGCGTACATATTCCGCCAAACTGCTTCAAGAGCGGTTACCGCAAGATGCCCAACTTGTTTTGCTTGGCGATTTTAACTCCACCCGCGAATCTGAAGCCTTTCAAATTTTGAATGCATCCTTCCAAAATGCTGGTGAAAATAATACGCAGGCCACATTTAATGGCTTTTCTACCGATGAAAAAGTTCACGAAGAAATCGATTTTATTTTCACAAAGCAATTTCGTATTAGGCAATTTTATGTTGTGACGAAAACATTTGACGGGCTTTTTGCGTCCGACCACTACCCTGTCGTTGCGGAAATCGAATGATACCTAGCTAACAAGCCCGCTAGAATCTCTAGCGGGCTTGTTTTATAATTTCTTTCGCAAAGCTCAAATTAATTTGCCCAGCCGCAAGCATTTTTTCAGCCACCATGTCAATTTCGGCGCCAGTTGCGCCAGCAGAAATGGCCGTTGATTTCGCTTGAAGTGACATGTGGCCGCGCTGAATTCCTTCTGTCACTAAGGCTTTTAAGGCGGCTAAATTTTGAGCAAGCCCAACAGAAACGGCTAACATCGCGAGCTCTTCGGCATTTTCCACCTTGGCGATTTTTTGTGCCAAAGTAGCAAGTGGCGAAATCGCGATGGAGCCGCCAACCGTTGCGACCGGCATCGGGAGTGTCAGTTCGCCGACTAAGTCGCCCGCTCCGTTCACAGCCCAGCTACTCATCGGCCTGTAGCGCCCGTCTTTTGCAGCGTAAGCGTGTGCGGCGGCGGAAATACTGCGGACGTCATTGCCGAACGCCAGCAAAATCGCGTCTACGCCGTTCATAATGCCTTTGTTGTGGGTCGCCGCCCTGTAAATATCCGCATCACTAAACGCAAAAGCCCGCACAATACGGTCACGCACCTCTTCACCACCCATATTTTTGCTTAAAAGGAGGTTTGCGGGAATCGTGCAAGTGGCGGTTGCCGTCGCCATGTCTGTTAAGTTCGATAATATTTTCATTTCGGCAGTTCCGCTTGTTAGGCGTTCGATTTCTGGTGCAAGCGCCTCGACCATCGTGTTAATCATGTTCGCCCCCATCGCTTCCCGTGTTTCCACATATAGATGGACGACGAGCAGTTTTTCCTGCGCCGTTTCAATCTCGCGGACAACAATTTCCCGTGCGCCACCGCCGCGTTTTATAAGCGAAGGATACGCCGCATTCGCCGCATCAATTAGCGTCGCCTGCTGTTCTGCGATAGCCATTTTCGCGCGCTCAAAATTGGGCACACCGTACACGGCAATTTGTCCTGTCATCAGACGGCCAGAACTTGTGGCAACCATGCCACCGGAGCGGGCTATCAATTTGGAAGCGGAACTCATGGCGGCGATGACCGAAGGTTCTTCGGTTGCCATTGGAACGGCGTATTCTTTGCCGTTCATCACCATGTTTAAACCAAGACCGAGTGGAACTTGAAAGGTGCCAATCATATTTTCAATCATGTGATTCGCCGTTTCGAACGGGAGCGCGCCTTCTGCCTGTAAAGCGGCGAGTTCTTCGTCCGTCAAACTAGCGTATTCGCGAAGAATGGCAAGCCGCTCCTCCCGCGTTTTTTTATAGTATCCTGCAAACATTTTGCGCCACCTCTACATCGGATAAATTTTAAAATGTGCGCTCGTCTCGCGCTTCGATTCGTAAAATGCAAACCTTGAAATAAGCGCTTGTCGCAAGCTTTCTGGTGTCACAATATCGTCCACGACCATCTCGGACGAAAGCTTATACACATCAACATCAGCCTCATATTCCTTTATTTTTTCCTGAATAAAAGGAGCCTTTTCAGCATCCGGAAGCTCCGCTATTTTGCCCGCGTATACCGCATTGACGGCAGCATCTGGGCCCATCACGGCAATTTGCGCTGTCGGAAGTGCCAATGTCGCATCCGGGTTAAAACCAGGGCCTGCCATCGCGTAAAGTCCCGCCCCGTAAGCTTTTCTGACGATGACTGAAATGAGCGGCACGGTGATTTCGCTTACCGCGGCGATCATTTTGGCGCCGTTTCGAATAATGCCTGCCTTTTCAACTTGTGAGCCAATCATAAAACCGGGTACGTCGGCTAAAAAGAGCAATGGAATGCGATACGCGTTACAAATTTGAATGAACTTGGTCGCCTTGTCGGCTGAATCTGGGAACAAAACGCCGCCTTTCACGAGCGACTGATTCGCCACCACCCCAATTGTTTTCCCGTCCAGGCGCGCGAAGCCCGTAATGATTTCCTTGGCAAACAGCGCTTTAATTTCACAAAATGATTCCGCATCAATTAAACCATCAATGACTCGGTACATATTAAGCGGCGCGTTTTCATTTTCGGGAATGACGCCCGTTAGGTCTTTCGCGCTTTCGCGGCCTTCTTTTTCGTATGTTAAATACGATAGGTAGTCGCGTCCAAAGAAAAGCGCTTCTTTTTCAGAAGAAACGAGTACGTCCCCGCAACCAGATACGGTGCAGTGCATGCGTGCGCCGCCCATTTCTTCGAGCGTGACTTTTTCGCCGATGACTTTTTCGGCCATGCGCGGCGAGCCTAGGTACATTGAGGCGTTTTCTTCGACCATGACGACGACATCGCAAAACGCCGGAATATAGGCGCCGCCTGCTGCTGAAGGTCCGAACAGCAAACAAATTTGCGGAATTTTTCCAGCCAACTGCACTTGGTTATAAAAAATCCGCCCAGCTCCGCGTCTTCCCGGGAACATTTCGACTTGGTCAGTAATTCGCGCGCCTGCTGAATCAATTAAGTAAAATAGCGGTATGCTAAGTTTTTCGGCAGTTTCTTGCATTCGAATTATTTTTTCAACCGTTTTTGTCCCCCAAGAACCAGCTTTCACGGTAGAATCATTCGCGATAATCGCTACTTTCCTGCCATCAACTTGACCGAGTCCTGTGACTACACCATCTGCTGGCAAATTGTCCGCCTCGGAATTCGCAAATAAAGCGTCCTCGACAAATTCACTATCCGCATCTAATAAAAGCGCAATGCGTTCGCGGACAAACAATTTTCCTTTCGCTTTCGCCGCCGCATGGTATTTTTCTGCACCGCCAGAGCGGATTTTATCATCTAAATTCACCTGTCTACCTCCCTAAAAATCGCGCCGCCCGCTTCTCACTAAACGCCCGAAGCCCCTCTAATCGGTCCTCCGTGGCAATGAGCGATTTGTACGCTTTTTCTTCTGCTAAAAAGGCCTCTGTCAAGTTCCCAGACACAGCATTCACAACTTCCTTAGCCCGTTTGACCGCAAGTGGCGCATTGTTTGAGATAGCTTCCGCAATTTGCGTGGCCTCACGCAGCGCATCATCCGAGACGCCTGTCACAAGCCCAATTTGTTTTGCTTCTTCTGCCGTAATCCGCTTCGCACTTAAAATCATTTCGAGTGCAGCGGCTTCGCCAACAATGCGCGTTAAATGGACGGTGCCAAATGCGCCTGGAATGACGCCTAAACTCGTTTCAGTTAAGCCTAATTGGGCCGAAACATGCGCCACCCGAATATCACAAGCAAGTGCGAGTTCGAGTCCGCCGCCAAATGCCACGCCGTTAATCGCTGCAATTGTGGGAATTTCAAGTTCGGATACACGCTGGACGAGGGAACGGATACGCGCAACAGCCGGCCACACTTCGTCTTCTGTGAGCTTCTTTCGCTCTTTTAAATCGGCGCCCGCTGAAAAAGCCTTCGCACCTGAACCCGTTATGATTAACACGCGTGCCTCACCTAAATCATTTAATGCCGCTTCAAACGTTTCGAGTAGCTCGTTTGAAAATGCGTTCGCCGCTTCAGGCCGGTTGATTTTAAACAATAAAATATGTTTTGACGGGCGTTCGATTTGAATGAGCGCCATCTTAATCAAGCATTCCGATATCGTCGTTTTCGTTTACAAAATCCCCCGCCGTAACAGACCATTCAATCAGCTTTCCTGTGTTCGGTGCTTCAACAGGGATGAGCATTTTCATCGACTCGATTTGAGCAATTGTTTCGCCTTTTGTCACATCGTCTCCCGCGTGTTTTTCAAAACTATGAAGTGTGCCTGTAATCGTTGCTTTAATTTCTTCCATTTTATTTCGCTCCTTCTTTTAAAAGTTGTCGTGCAATGACGAGGCGCTGAATTTCAGACGTGCCCTCGCCAATTTCTAAAATTTTTGCATCACGCAACAGCCGTTCAACGCCAGCATCGCGCATATAACCTGTGCCGCCTAAAATTTGCAGCGCCCGGTTTGCATTTCTTGTCGCCGTTTCCGAAGCAAATACTTTCGCGTAGGCCGCTTCTTTAATAAAAACTGCACCAGAATCTTTTAGGAAACTCGCTTTTTGAACGAGCAGCCGCGCCGCTTCTGTCTCAACCGCCATGTCTGCAAGTTTAAATTGGACGGACTCAAACTGCGAAATCGGTCCACCAAATTGTTCGCGCACCTGCGCATGATGAATCGCTTTGTCATAAGCTTCTTGTGCCAGCCCAACGGAAATCGCCGCAATTGAAATTCGCCCGCCATTTAAAACGTTTAAAAGTTGTTTCATTCCAGCGTTTTTATCCCCCAAAAGGTTTTCTTTAGGCACTTTCACGTTTTCAAAGCGAATTTCGCCCGTATCGGAAGCGCGCACGCCCATCTTGTCATACGGCCGCCTCACCGTAATCCCCGGCAAATCCATCGGTACAATGAGTGAAGAAATAATTTTCCCGCCATCTTCTTTATACCCCGTAATCGCCGCAATCGTCACAACCGCCGCGTAGCTCGCATTCGTAATCCACTGCTTCGTGCCATTCACGACAAAATAGTCGCCCGAGAGCTCCGCCGTTGTTTCCACTCCTGCCGCATCAGATCCCGCATTTTTTTCGGTTAAACCGAAGGCCGCAAGCTCGCGTCCTTCTGCAAGTGGGCGCAAAAATTTTGTTTTTTGTTCGGCCGTGCCGTACATCGCAATCGGCGCCGTCCCAATTGAAACCGTCGCCACATAACTAAGCGCAACCCCGAGGCTTGCTCTAGCAATCTCTTCTGCCACCGTCATATAAGCAAGCGTCCCTAGCTCCCGCCCGCCGTATTCTTTTGCAAATGGCAAGCCAAGATAGCCTTTCTCGCCCATTTTTTGAAAAAGTTCGCGACTGAAATAGGCTCCCTCGTCCCATTCAGAAGCAAACGGTCGTATATATGTATCCGCAAATTGACGCGCATCTTCTTTTAATTGTGTAAGTTCAGTAGAAAGTTTGAAGTCCATTGGTTTTACCTCCTTGTAAACTTGAAATAAGGTTCTATTCTATGATAATCATTCCCAATTACAAAAGCAATTTTGAGGATTGACAAGAAAAAAACACGCCGAATGTGGCGTGTCATAAAAAACGATTTAAAAATTAAAATTATCTGGATCTGGACCCGTACGTTCATCTTGGTTTAACGCATCTACTGCTTGCATGTCTTCTTTTGTCAACTCGAAATCAAACACATCTGCGTTTTCTACAATACGTTCTTTGTGCACCGATTTTGGAATGGTTACGATGCCGTGCTGTAAATCCCAACGAATGATGACTTGTGCCACGGATTTGCCGTATTTTTCAGCGATTTTTTTGATTTCTGGGTTGCTTAAGATTTTTCCGCTGCCAAGTGGGGACCAAGCTTCTACTACGATATTCTTTTCGGCACAGAAGTCGCGAAGTGGTTTTTGAGAAAGAAGCGGGTGGAGTTCAATTTGGTTAACCATTGGCACAACTTCGGCCGTTTCAAGAAGCGTTTCTAAATGATGTTCATGGAAATTGCACACCCCAATTGCGCGGACTTTTCCGTCTTTATAGAGCTTTTCAAACGCACGCCAAGTGTCATTAAACTTACCTTCTACCGGCCAGTGAATCAAATATAAATCCACATAATCAAGACCCAGTTTTTGAAGGCTCGTTTCAAACGCAGCAAGTGTCGTTTCGTAACCTTGATCCGCATTCCAAAGTTTCGTCGTCACAAATAAATCCTCACGCCGCACGCCAGACTCACGAATTGCTTGACCAACGCCTTCCTCATTTCGGTATGCCGCTGCCGTATCAATACTCATGTAGCCAGCTTCAATCGCCCACTTCACAGAATTCACAGCTTCCGCCCCGTCTTTCACTTGCCAAACGCCAAAGCCAAGACGCGGCATTTCCACACCGTTCGCTAGTTTTACAGTATCTTTTAAACTCATAAATTTAGCCTCCTAAAATCAAATTCAACTTCATCTTACACCTTCGAGTATACTTTAAGGCAAATATTTAGCAAAAAAATTTTTCACGTGCTATTCTTTTAGTAAAAAAAGGAGTCCTCCCATGTCCCTTTCCATAAAAGAAGCGTCCGAGCAAGTCGGACTATCCGCTCATACCATTCGCTACTACGAGAGTGTCGGGCTAATCCCGTTTTTACTTCGCGATGAAAACAATAATCGCGTCTTCGATGAGGAAGCCTTGCACTGGCTAGACCTGCTTGTTTGCTTACGCCGAACTGGCATGCCGCTTGCTAAACAAAAAGAAATCGTAGAACTCACAAAAAAAGGCAACTACACCGTCCAAGACCGCATCAACGTTTTAAAAGAACACCGCAAAGAACTTGAAAAGAAACAACAAGAACTCGATCTCGCCTTTCAAAAAATCGAAGCCAAACTCGCGTGCTATGAGGATATGCAACAATAAAAACGGAAAATCAGTTGATTTTCCGTTTTTTACGTCTTTTAATAAGTAGTACAATCCCAACAATTAGCAGGATAAAAACAATTCCCGCCGTAATCGCAATGTTTTTTACATTTGGAATCTCAATTTCAAAATAAAGCTGATTCTTTTGTTCTAATGGAATGTGCCACGTGAGCTTCCCGCCGTCTTTCTCGTCCGCATTGTTTGCGCCAATCGTATCAATTGGGAAATCCAAAACAAGCGTGTAGTCAACTTGCGATAAAAGCGCTGTCGGCACCTTCTCACCTAATTGTTGCTCCTGCAAAATTTTAGGGATATCCAGTGTGGCATCTAAACGAATTTTTTTCATGAAAAAGCCATCTGTTTCCTGAAATTTCACACCGTATTTTTTGGCTTCCGCTTTAAAATCCACTTTTTTAGCCGATTTTTCAATTTTTTTATGGATAGAAAACTGATTTTGCGACGGCTTTTTAATGGTAAATCCCGCATCTTCAAGCTTCGGTGTCAGCTCCTTAATTGCCGGCCCCGCAAGAAGCCCCGCTGTTGTACCAAGCGTTACATCAAAATTCAAATCAGCCGTTCCGTCCTTATTCACTTTCACTGTATTCACAACATCAGCACAGCCCGTAAGAAGGAGCGCCGTGCTCATAAGTATTATTAGCAATCGTAACATGTCTAACCTCCGCCTCTAGCTTACCACGGTTTCCAGCTAACTTAAAACATTTAGCAACTCAGGAAGTGAATGAATTTCGTAAGTTGGCGTAGTTTCCGTGTCAAACACCGCGCGGTGCGGGTTAAACCAACAACTATCAATGCCCGAAACACGTGCACCGCGAATATCAGAGCTTAGCGAATCGCCAATTAGGAGCGTTTTCTTTTTATCAAAAGCAGGAATGCGCGCAAAACAGTAATCAAAAAACTCAAGCATTGGCTTCTGATAGCCCGTGTCCTCGGAGACAAAGATTTTTTGGAAGAAAATATCTAGGCCAGAATCGCGCAACCTCCGGTACTGCGTTTTCGATACACCGTTTGTCACGACATAAAGCGCGTAATCGGGCGCTAACTGGGCAATTAATTCAGCGGCGCCCGCAATTTGTTCATGCCCTTCCTCTAAAAAACCGCGATATTTTGCCTCAAGCAGAATCCCGTCAACCGACTTATTTTGTGTCGCGAAAAGTTTAGCAAAACGCGTCTGAATCACCTCATCGCGTGAAATCTCCCCGCGTTCAAAAGCCTTCCAAAGCGCCTCGTTTATTTCCTTGTAGACCAAAGTTAGCTCCTTCGCGTCTGAAACGCCTTCACTTTCAAACAGTTTCACAAGCGCATCATCTTCCGCCTTTTTAAAATCTAATAATGTATCATCTACATCAAAAAGCAACGTATCATAACGCATTTTACTCCCCCATCTCTTTTTTTAGCATCTTATCATAGTTTTCAGTATAATAATAGGAGAAATCTCACATTAAAAACGAGGAATTGACCATGAAAAAAATAACAAAGCCCCACCAAATTTCAGAAGCTATCAAAAAAAGCGAGCTAGAGGCCAGCTTCCCAGACGAAATGTTTGCCAAATTGGAACTTTACACTGTGAAAAAAAACGAGTTTATCGTGAATCAATCGAATCCCCCAGAAAAACTTTTTTTCCTTGTTTCAGGCAAAGCAAAAATTAAAATGACTCTAGAAAACGGCAAAGTCTCCCTTGTTGATTTTATTTCCGCTCCGTCCTATATTGGCGAACTCACGCTTTTAGGCGTCGAAGAAACTCCAAAAGACGTCATCGCCCACACAAATTGCGCCCTGCTCGCACTTCCTCTGAAGGAAAATCAAGCGCCACTACTCGAAAATCCCACCTTCATGAAAAACTTGGCGATTTTTTTAGGCAAAAAAGCTTTGCATCGCACAGAAACATTGACCGAAAGCTTAAATCTCCCATTTTCAACACGTTTAGCACGTTTTATTTTACTCACCGAAGAAAACGGCGTATATTATGAAAAACATACAGAAGTTGCCGAGTATTTGCATGTCAGCTATCGCCATTTACTTTATGTGTTACACGATTTGACTCAAAAAGGAATTTTAGAAAAAGTAGGACGCCGCTATAAAATTATAAATCGTGATGCACTCGCTAAATTATAGAAAAAAAGCAAAAACAAATTTTTCATTCGTTTTTGCTTAAATTAGCTTTTCTGTTTTGCCACAAGTTCACCAGATACTTGCGCAAAATTCTATATTAGGATAGACCACCTT
Source organism: Listeria sp. ILCC792 (assembly GCF_900186135.1). Classification (NCBI taxonomy): domain Bacteria; kingdom Bacillati; phylum Bacillota; class Bacilli; order Caryophanales; family Listeriaceae; genus Listeria; species Listeria sp. ILCC792. The sequence continues at coordinate 72,584 of NZ_FYBO01000008.1, read as the reverse complement.
TCAAATCAAAGCTCTTTTTGCATATGCTCATACTCATGCCCACTCAACATGATTTCACCTGTTGTATGAAAGCCAAGCCGCTCATAAAGCCGTTTCGCCGCAGGGTTTGCTTTATCGCAGTTTAAGCCGATTTTTCGCTCACCGTCCGCCTTAGCAAAATGAGGAAGTTCATTTAAAAGCGCGGTGCCAATCCCCTTACCACGGTAGTCTTCTCTAGTAACGATGGAGTCTAAATACCATTCCCCGCTAAACGTTTCCTTTTCCTTAAAAACAGCCGACTGATCCATTAAACCGTGTTTCTTCGCAAGTTTCGACCACACATGATCAATAAAAGGCTCCTTTTCGCCCGGATACCCTGCCACAACACCTGCAATAACGCCATTATCGTCATAAACGTGCAGATGATTGAAACCGTAGCGGTAGTCAGGCACACAAATCGCTTCTTCCAGCGTTTCGATGATTTTCGCCTCTTTTTCTTTTTGTAAAAGGGGAAGTTCCATGTCTTGCCATATCGTAAATAAAAGCGGCGCCACCTTCTTAGCGTCCCCCGGTTTTGCATTGCGTATCATAAACATCATAACCTCCGAAACTAATTACCGTTAGGTCAATAATAACATAATTATGTTGCAATCGCCATAAAAATAACTCGGCAAAATTAAATTTCGCCGAGTTTCCTGCTTATAAAATAGGTGAAAGTAGACTAGAAAGGTTTTCCTTCATTTTCACATACCAAGATTTCTTCCTAATATCTTCCATTGTGTAAAGCTTGCTCACTTCAAAATCCGCTTCAAAATCGCGCTCCATTTTCACAATTGCTTGGTCTCTTTCATAGAGGAATACCATCAATTCATGATTCAGACGGAAACTACGAATATCAAAGTTCGCCGTACCAACAGCAGCACGCTCACCGTCAATTAAAAGTAGCTTCGCGTGTACGAAAGAATCATCGCGGTACGCATACACTTTCGCACCCGCCTCAAGCATCGTTTCAATGTTGGAGTTACTACCGTGGAACGAAATCCCCCTGTCGCCTTTCCCCGGTAAAATGATGCGCACATCAATTCCGCTAAGCGCGACGCGGCGAATAACAGCAAGTGACTCCTCATCTGGCACAAAATACGGTGAAGTAATCCACACTGATTCTTGTGCGGAATCAATTAGGTCAAGCATAGCATCACGCACGTATTTCTCCTTATCATACGGACCTCCGTAGACGACTTGCGCCCACTCATTCCCAACAGGTTTGGGTGAAAAATATTGGTCGATTCCGGCTTCACTAATAAATAAATCTGCCGAACCCGCTTTATTTTCCATATATACCCAGTCCACAAGAAACGACTCCTGAAGCTCAATAACGGCCATGCCTTCAATTTGAATATGTGTGTCGCGCCAAACGGCAAAATCAGGCGTATTGCTGCGATATTCTTCACCGATATTCAAGCCTCCCGTAAAGCCGATTTGACCATCAATCACAATGATTTTCCGGTGATTTCTTAAATTGGCTGTTCTCGCTATCCAAATCGAACGAATCGGATCAAAGGCATGAATATGAATGCCGACTTCCCGCATCGGTTCTAAAAATTGCTCGCTTAGTTTTGCAGTCCCCCAAGCATCATACATAAAGCGCACTTCAACGCCCGCTTTCGCTCGTTCGATTAAAATGTCACGAATTTCCGTGCCAATCTCGTCCGACTTGTAAATATAATATTGAATATGAATATGATTTTCCGCTTGCTTAAGCGCCTGAATAATTGCCGGAAACGTTTCTTCACCATTGGTTAAAAGTGTCAATTTATTCCCATTCACAGGATTAATTTCCGTCAAATGTTGAATTCGCTTAGACAATCGCGGTGGTTTTTTCCCATCTTCATATGGCGGCAACTGATGAATTGTATCCGCAATTTTATGCATTTCATTCGTTTGATTATGGTGAAAAATGCGGTTTTGCGGATTTCTTCCAAAAAATAAATACAAGAATACACCAAAAACTGGCAAGACAAAAACAGCCGCCATCCAAGCCACTTTTGATGTCGTGTTTCGTTTATCCCAAAACAAAAGTCGAATAACAATGACCACACCACCAAGTTCAACGATGAATCCTGCCGTGTATAAAATCACTTCCGACCATTGTTTTAAAACAATACCAACAAATAGTACTAACGCAATAAGAATAAGTAATTGAACTCTTTTTTTCATCTGTTTGCCCCTTTTTCAGCTTAATGTTATTAGTATACACTCTATGCCCTTTTTATGCGTGCATAAATCCTTTTTTAAAAACTATTTTTTAAGTCTAAAAAGGAAATCAACTCGATTTTGTTAGCCGTGAACCATGCCTTAACTCGCGGGTCGCAAATTGTGGCCAGCTCCTTACACCGAAGTAGCGTATAAGATGAATTCTCAATCACAAATTGATCCAAATACCCAACATCAAAATGCATTTCAGCAATGTCGTCCTGACCTAGCTCCAGCAAATTAAAATCATCGTTTAAAAAATTTTCAACCGAAACGCCCTCTTGAATGTATGACAAAGCGCCTGATTCCAAAAGCTTCGTAATTTCAGCATAGCGCGGATGTTTTGGCCACTTCTTGTCCCCGCTATATTTCAAAGTAACGTGCACATCATACTCTAAGCTTAAGTCATAGAATACTTGATCGACCACTTCATCGCCAATAGAGTGGCAATCCATATGTTTCGGATAGTCGCCCGTAAGTTCTTTAAAACGCTCCATTTGCGCAAGCGTTTCCGTTCTTACATCATCATAGCAAAACGAAAAGTCCGCCTTTGCCCGGTAATACGCCGAACGATGAAATTCCCCATTACCGTCCACGAGCGAAGGGATTTTTTCAGGATTTGAACACGGCTTTCCAAGCAAAAAATTGGTATGCTGTCCAACAAATAAATCGGGATGCTTTTTTGCTAAAGCAATTGCATGCGGAGCTGCTTCTAGGTTTGGCATAAGCAAAGTCGACGTCGTAATTCCGTCAGTAAAACTTTTAATAATGCCATGATTAATTGCTTCTGACATGCCAAAATCGTCAGCATCCAAAATAACTTTTACCAAAATTTCACAACCTTTCACTCGTCTTAAAAACGCATATTTTTTTACTTTTTTATTGTATCATAGGTTGCCATTTCTTTTTTTAAAATAGGGTCTTGTTTTCGATATTTTAGGCGCAATTGTTTCATCATAGGTACTCGCGTATACCGAATAAATAATATCCATGACGTGTAGCATTTCAATGCGTGAAGCCGCTGCCACGTAACCTTCTGGATGTTCAATTTGCGCCACGGAAATGTTGCAATCCGCGACTTGCGTCAAACGGTTGTCACCTTCTGCTGTAAAAGAAATCGTCCGTGCCCCAAGCTGCTTGGCAATTTCAAGTGCTGTGATAACTTCTTTCGTTTCGCCGCTATAAGAAACGCCCACCGCCACACATCCAATATCCGATTGTTGAGCTTGCGAAATTTGCAAATGTGAATCCGCAAAAGCACTCGTGTTTTTTCCCGAACGCAAAAATCGGTAAGAGAAATCTTGCGCCACTAAATTGGAAACCCCACAACCATAAAAATCAATGCGTTCGGCCTCAAATAAAATTTTCGAAAGGTCCATCACAAGTTCCGAGTCTAAAAATTGGACACTTTTAATCATCCCATTAATGGTTAGGTTTGTAATAACTTCCCCAATTTCAATCGCCGCTTTATTTGGATAAATATAACCGCGGTTGTATACTTCTTGCTTTTCAAAAAACCATTTATGTAAGTTTAAAACGAGATCCTGCTTGAAATCTGTGTACCCTTTGTAGCCCAGTTTCTTACACATACGTACAATTGTAGCCGGACTCGTATAACATTCATTCGCTAATTGTGTAATATGCATCGTTTTAACAGCTTCTGCATTTGTCACAATATATTTGGCAATGTCTTGATAAGAACTCATCGATTGCTTCGCTAACGCTTGTAATTGTACGATACCTGATTTCACAATAAAAACCTCTTTTCCTCGATATACTCCATTATACAACAATATCTCCGCGACTATTTCAAAATAATCACGGAGATATATAAACCTCTATATACTTAACTTCCCACTTTCTTTTAAAATAAACTCACAAAAAATGGAATTTGACCAGGAAAACCATTCTCGCGTGTAAACGTTTGGATTATTTGCGAGGAAGCCTTCATGCGTTAAGTCAGTACCCGCATCTGTCGTTTCAAATAAGCGAAGTAGTTCCTTACATTCTTCTTTATCCGTTGATGTTAAGCCTTGAATCGCAAGACCCATGTGCCAAACATAACCAGCAGGCGTATGCGGACTTCCTAAGCCTTTTGCGGCAGTTCCTTCAAAATAATAACGATTATCCGTCGATAAACTAAAACGACGTGTATTTTGATAAACCGTATCATGTGTCCCGCAATATTTAATATAAGGTAGCGATAGCAAACTTGGCACGCCCGTATCGTCCATACAATTGTAATTGCCTAATCCGTCCACCTCATACGCATATATGTCCCCGTACTTCGGATGATTCACAATTCCGTATTTCAAAATCCCCGCCTGAACTTCCTCGCGTAACGCCGCAATTTCCGCAAGGAGCGCCTCCTCATTTGCGTATAAAGCACTCAAGATTTCCTGTAAATAGCCAAGAATCACGACCGCAAACATGTTTGCTGGAATTAAATAGCCGTACTCACAAGCATCATCACTCGGACGAAAAGCGGACCAAATCATGCCTGTATAGCAAGTTTCCCTGCCGCGCCCTTCATTTGGCAAGCTATCTTGTTCAATGCCGTTATCACGCACAAAAAAGTATTCCGATTTTTCCGCGTGGTGCTGTTCTTTACGAAACACTTGAACTAACTGTTTAACCGCCTGTAAAAAATCATTATCAAAGATATCATTTCGTTTCGTCTTTTTCCAGTAAAAGTACGCCAGTTCAACCGGGAAACAAAGGGAATCTAATTCATACTTTCGCTCCCAGCTCCACGGATTTTTCCTTTCGCTTTTATCAATCGCACTCCAACAATTCCCGTCCGCAGAAAAATTGAAAGCATTCGTGTATGGGTCAATCAAGATATAACGAAATTGCTGGCGAATAACTGCTCCAATCACGTCATACAATTTTCCACTTGGGTCATCTAAATTCAAGAAAACACGCAATTGGCCGCCCGAATCCCGCAACCACATCGCCGGAATGTCGCCCGTAAACAAGAACGCAGAGTCATCTTGTTTTTGCACTAACGTCGTTGTAATCGTATTTAACATACACTTCCGGAACATGCGCTGCAACTTCTCGGATAACGGATTGTTTTCAAGAACTTGTGTCACCATGTTATCAATAATTTTCGCGAGCTCCGAATTATCTCTAGCCGCTTGTTTGACAATATCATCTGTAATTTTCCGTAATCGAAAATACGTTTCATCGCCCATAAATTCAATATCTTGACTCGTTTCATTTAACACATCTTCATTTTTCATTTTCTCATTCCCTTCATGTAACAAGCATTGCCGCCCCGTAAAGTCCCGCATCTTCCCCCAAAGAAGCGACCTTTATATTTATTTTGTCTTGCATCGATTGGTAAACTTGCGCCCTAACAGCCTCCGTCACTCGTTCAACTAGCCACGGGTTATGAAGAATAACTGCCCCGCCAAGAACAAAAACTTCAGGATCAATCACTTGAATAATCGATGTAATCGCCGCCGCGAAATGATGCACCCACCTATCTACCACTTGATTCGCCTCTGGATTATTGTTCTCGGAAAAGTGCAACAAATCTGCCGCCGTTTTACTAGTCCCAAATAACCGTTTACTTTCTCGTAGTAATGCCGTGCCGCTACAAATCGACTCCAATGTCGCTTTCTCATCACTCACATTCACAATCATATTGCCAACTTCCGATGCGTGCTCGTGCCCGCCAGCAAAGACTTCGCCCTGATAAACGAAGCCTCCGCCAACACCCGTGCTCACCGTTATAAATTGCACGCTCCCGTACCCAAGACCTGCGCCCACTTTCGCTTCCGCAAGTGCTGCCACTTTTGCATCATTCATGAGAAAAACGGGTTTTCCCACATGGTTCGAAAGTTCATCTTTAAGATGGAAACCGTTCCAACCCGGTAAATTTGGTGCATCAAGAATAATTCCCGCTTGCGCATCTAACGGCCCCGGCGCACCAATGCCAATCCCAACAGCCAATTGTTTCGGATCAACAAGCCGAACCAGCTCCACTAATTTTATAAGCGCTTGCTTGGCACCAAGTTCCGCTTCTGTTTTCATTTCCAAGCGCGCAACTAGCACGTTAGCATCAAATAATCCCGCGCGCATATTTGTCGCCCCAATGTCGATACCAATTCGATACATTACGCTCGCACTCCTATTCTAAATGTACATCGATAAAAATCCTTGATTGTAAGCTTTGCACGTTTCAATTGCAGGCGCTGCCTCATTCGTTTCCAGCGTAGCAATTGTGTAGCGGAATTCGTAAAAGCCAGCTAAATCTACTTTAAAATTGGTTTCCCAAAAGTTGTTCATTGCCCAAACGTAAAGTGGCTCACCATTATTTGTTGTTTCACTTTGGCCAGACAATTCAATCAAGTGATGTTCCAGATTGCCGAGCACAAGAAGTGGTGTATCTTTGACCGCCAAAACAAGCGATTTACTTTCCCCCACGTATGCCGCTCCTTCTTGCACTAAATAAAACTCTTGATTCGTTTGCGGTAGCTGATCAATACCAGGCCGCATCAAGCAACCCGTTTTATCCAAATAAAGCTCTTCGCTCTCACCTGTTGTAAAAGGGAACGAGATGTATAAGTTTTCTGGGTCCCAAACACTGTCTTTGTGCAAGCGTAGCGTAACATCAATTTTTGGTGAATCGCGGTACACTTTTAGATGAATTTCATACATTTGCGTGCCGACCAAATTGTATGTGAATACGACTGTCGCACTCACATCGCCGGCTTCAATAATTTGAATGTTGCTTAACTCTGACACGTAACGCTTTGTTCCCACTTTTTTTCGGTTCCGTCCCATTGTATGGCGAACTTCCCAAGCATCTGGTTTTGTTTCTGTACGCTCGTATATCCCAACAAACGGCGCATGAACTAAATTCTCTCTGAGTAAAGAACTTCCGTCGCGCTTGTCTACTAGCGAAACAATTCCTTTTGTTTCATCAAAAGTCATGGCATAATAATTTGTTTCAAGCTGATGCTCATTTACTCTTAGGCCCGATTGAAAGCCATCATAGACCACATCTTTAATTTTATCGACAGCTAAATAGCGATAATTTTCTTTTTGCAATTCTTTTTTAGGGCGAATGCGTAAAATGCGTTCTTCAAAGGCTTCTAACGCAAGGACTACTTCTATTTCTTTTGCGCGCGCAATTTCTCGAATCTGCGTAGGTAACACTTGCCCCGTTTTTTCATCGACAACTTCCATATTTTGGAGTAACAGGTCGACTCCGACTCCTTCAACATCTTCCCAGTGCTCAATATACAAACATACGCTATCTGTCCGCGCGATACCAAGTGGATTAATGACTTTAAATAGCTTCTCGCGGTCTGGACGAATTGTCACTTCTCCTTTTTCGGCTAAAATTTCATCTAATTTGAGCGACGCTAATTGGTTGGCGCGAATTGCATAAGCTGATTTTCTGAAATCTAAATCGTTTACTAATGTTTCCCACGGCTCGGTCACAGAAGAAGAATACCCCCATGTGTGTTCCGCGTATAAAGCGAGTTCATATTCGACTTCGTCCATGTATGCTTTATTTTCGATTGTCAATTCAGGCGATAACTGTTTCCCAATATGATATTTACGCTGCGCATCTTTATAATGTTTGACAACCGCAGGGGTTGAACCTATGCCGTCCGCCCACCAGTCGTTCCAGTCACCGCGGTAAACGGGCAGTTCATTTATTTGTTCACGCAGAATTTCAAAAAAATGATTGAGCGTAATCATTTCAATTTGAATTTCATCGCCGTGCAAATCGTTCCAAGCTTTTACTCGCTCTAAAATCTGACCGTTTGGCGCTCCGTTATCGGTACTCATACCAGAAATCATAATAGGAACGAAATCGTATTCATATTCAGCATCGCTATCCAAGTTCGCAATGTAATTAAAAATGCGTTTTTCGGCAATTTTGAAGTCAGCTACTGCTGCTTTTTCATTAAAGCGGTCTTCTAGTAAGTAAGTGATGCCGTGATTCGGCACGAGGCAAAGTTCATTTCCCATATGGTAATGGTCGGATACCCATGCGAGAACCCGTTCGCCGCTCGGGCCTTCCCACCAAAAACCGTTATGCTTTCTGCCAAGCGGGAACATGCCGTGGTGCGTGTGAATGCAGGCGAATAAATTTTCAATCCCGTTATGTGCTAAGGCGTCCGCATAGCCCCATGCGTAGCCATTAATGTCGGCCGTCATCGCAGAGTCTAGCGGTACGGCTAAACGATCTGCATAGCTTCGTCCCTTTGCGAGCGTATGATTTAAGACATCATTATCTACTAATTCTGTCATGTTTAAATAGTTTAGCGAAATGTCAATCAGCCCAGCTTGAACGTAACGCTCGAAACTCGCAATATTTTCCGGACTGCTATTCGCTAGGAAATTTTCCACTTGCCAGTAGTTTTCACATACCCAACGGAATCCCTCCCACTCGGGGCGTTTGCCGTCTTCAATCTCTTTTAAAATATCAATTGCTTGTTGGATAAAATCAACATGATATCGTTTTAGCTTCTCCTGCCGCTCTGTGTAGCCAATATCCGTGTGCGAATGGTGCAACAAATACAACTTCCATTTTTTTGATAACGTCATTTTCCTTAACACTCCTTATTTTGTAGTCACAATAAAACCTTTTTCTAAATTTCGATGTGATAAAACAAATAAAATGATGGTTGGAATCGAAACGATAATGGCTGCGAGTAAAATTGGTGGCACCTTTTGTATGGTCGAACCGCCAAGCAGCGATACTGCCGCCATAACAGGTCGCGCCGTTTCTGATTTCGTCAAGGTCATCCCAAACAGCAAGTCGCTCCAAATCCATGTGAATTGGAATAAAAATACAGCCGCAAGCGGTGCACGAGCCATTGGCATATAAATTTTTCTAAAAATGTAAAAATCAGATGCACCGTCAATTCGAGCGCTCTCAAGCATTTCTTTAGATACGCCCATCAAGAAGTTCCGCAAAACAAACACGCTAAACGGAATAATGAGCGCAGCATAAATTAAAATCATGCCCGTCCGCGTATCATATAAACCTACTTTATTATAGGCTTTAAAAATCGGAATTAAATAAACTTGGAATGGAAAAATTGTTCCGCTGTAAATGACAAAAAACCACAGCAAACCGTGCTTAATTTTCAGCGTTTCAATCGCGTAAGCAGCTAGAGCCGCCATCAAAATCCCAAGTCCCCCACCAAGCATACCGTAAATCATACTATTGATAAAGCCAGATCCAAGCTGAATTTGTTGCGTTAAATATTCCCAGTTTTCAGCCACAGAAAATGACTGCGGCAAGTCCCAAAAATTCCCCACACTATACTCAGTCGAACTTTTTACCGCATTCACAATCACATAAAGAAATGGAAAAATCCAAATGATCGCCAGTAAAATAAGAATGATATTAATGACCCATCGCCCGACTCCTGAACCTTTTGCATTTACCATTCTTAATTCCCTCCTTCTTTCGTGAATGTTTTTCTTAAGTAGAAAATGGAAATGATTAGAATAATCACTGATAACATAATGGCGATAGCCGAACCCATACCCAAATGATTATTTGAGAACGATTCTTTATACATAGTTACCGCTAACGTTTCCGAAGTCCGGTACGGCCCACCGCCAGTCATAATCCAAATACTATCAAACGTTTTAAAACTATTCACAAGCGACATCAACACAACAACCACAATCGTTGGTTTTAATAAAGGCAAAATTATTTTCGTGTATAAGCCAAGTCCCGAAGCGCCTTCGATTTTGGCCGCCTCAATTGGTTCCGTTGGCATGTTAACTAAGCCAATAATAAAAAGCAGCATGTTCATACCAATTCCTTGCCAAATTCCAGCTACTATCATCACGCCCGTATTCACATAAGGAATATTCAACCAGTTTTTATCCAAATTTTCGAATCCCAGCATCCCAAGTAATTGCGGCAGGCCGTACATCGACAATAAACTCGTCATGATGAGGCCAACGATAACGCCTGAAACGGCATTCGGAAAATAAAACAAGTTTTTAAATATCGTTGAAAAAGAACTTTTCGTGATTGCAATGGCAAAAAGAAGTGGTAATACTACAGGAATGATGAGCCCTGCAGCAACCCAAACTAAGGTATTAATACAAGATAATAGGAAATTTTTATCTTGAAAAACGGCAATATAATTGCTAAAGCCTACAAATTCGAAACTGCCTAAGCCGCTCCAATTTGTGAAACTAATAAACAACGTAAAAATAATTGATAAAATACAAAAGCAAAATACGAAAATGACTGCCGGCGCAATGTATAAATATGTCTTCAGCTCTCGGCGTTTTGGCCTTGCTTCTAGACTCATAAGAAACCACACCCTTCTAGTAAAATCATTTGCAAAAAGCGATACATCATCACAATCAGACTGATGACAAATGACGAACTTCTTTACGATTTGTCATCAGTCTGCTCACCTTTTGCGCTACTCTTTTATTTAAATACGCTGTCTGCTGTTTGTTGAATGGTGTTTAGCGTCTCGTCTATCATTTTATCAGTCGGATTATAGAAGAACTTCCATAATTCATCTGTCGCTACATTCACGATTTCAATTGGGGTCGCTTCATAGTAACGTACCATGACAGAATATTTCTCCGTATCCGCTGCTTCTTTAACAAAATCGCCGTTTACTGGGTCGTCTGATTTTGTATTGCTCGTATTAATGATTCCTGCTTCGTCAACGAAAATTTGCTGAACATCTTTCTTATAAAAACTTTGTAATACTTTTTTAGCATCTGCACTTTGTTTACTATTTTTTGAAACGACAATTGGGGACGCTTCAAAGAATATTACTTTTTTCTGATCAGCTTTCATGGAAGGTGCAACAAACACATCAAAGTCTTTTCCTGGTTCCATTTGGTATTCTTTTTTAAGCGTTGTAGATGTGACGGTTGGCTCGTACATCATTGCGCTCTCGCCAGTCGAAAACATTTTCGCTTGTGAAGGTGGATCAACTGGTTCACCGAAATACCCTTTTTTAATCATACTTTGCCAGATTTTCATTACTTTTTTCATTTCAGGGTCTGTATATTTGATTTCCCCGTTTGTTAAGCCGACATATAAGTCTGGGTTATAGCTCGCAATTAAGGTTTGGAACCATAAGAAGCTTGCCCACGGGTCATTTTTCAAACCGATTGGGTCCACATTGTTCTCTTTTAACGTATCACAAACTTGGATAAATTCTTCCCACGTTTCTGGCTCTTTTAAATCATATTTATCAAAAACCGCTTTGTTATACAAAATTCCGTTATACAAGACACTAAATGGTGCCGCATAAACTTTTCCATCGATTGTGAACGCATCCGCCAAGCCCGGATTGACACCTTCTTTTTCATAGTAATCTTTCCATTCTTTCGATAAATCCACAACTAAATCGTTATCCACTAATTTTTTCAGTTTATCTCCACTCCACCAAGTGAACAAACCCGGAGCTTTATCGCTATCAAGCGATTGTTGGACGGCTGTTTCATAAGCCGTTACTTCGGTGTAACCGACTGTTTTATAGCCGACGCCCCCATCATCCTCAATTTTATCTGACATTGAATTTAGAATTCCAACATTTTCGCCGCCTTTATCCGTATAAAATTCAACTTTTGAACTAGCAGAACTTCCTTCCCCACAACTTGCTAAAAGCATTAGGACTGCAACTATACAACTAATTGATATAAATTTTTTCATCCTAAACCCTCCTTTTTGTTAAATTGAAAATATTATTAGTTTTCCGATTTCGTTCTTACTAGATAAGCAATTTTTCGAATTGTTTACCGCCTTACATTTTACTATTTCATTATAAGTATAGGCACATAAGCGTGCAAGCGGTTACAGGAATTCCGAAAATGGTTTTCGATTGACGAAAAAAACGGACTATACCAGAAAAAAATACCAGACCGATACAAGCTCTATCAGTCTGGTTTATCACTACTGGATTCGCGCCCGCAAAATAGCGACTTTTTCGCTCTCACCAATATTTCTAATTCTAAATTTTTCAACTTGCGCTGGAATAACAAAGGTTTCGACATAATTGACTTCAAACGGTTCAAAAGCTTGTTCGACGCTTTCAATCACCACTTTATCCCCTTCCACTAAGTTCAACATGTTTACTGTTTTTTCAGCGTTGTCGTAGTCAACAAAATCCGTAAACCAATCTCGCTCTGTCACAATTTGTTGCGTTTTATATAAACCAGTCCGCTCTTTTTTAGATTTTTCTTGAATGAGCTCAAAGTGGTTCACTAAATGGTCGCTCACCCACTCTCCAGAACGTTCCTCATTTATTACTTTTTCTCCGTGTTCAATGTGCACTGGGCGCGGTTTGCCGTCTAGGCCGAGTCGTCCCCAGTCCCAAAGTTTGAACGTGAAAATATAGGCGGACAAACTGACCTCAAGGACCATTGAGCCGGCTCCTGAACAGTGAATGGTGCCGGAGGGGATTAGGAAATGGTCATGCTTTTTAGCAGGGAAAGTATTCACGTATTTCGTGGCATCGAATTCGGTTTCGCCGTCTTGGGCTTTGCGGAGCGATGCTAGCAATTCGTCTTTTTCCACACCTTCCTTTAAACCTAAATAAACAACGGCATCTTCTTCTGCGTCTAGCAAATAGTAGCTTTCTTCTTGGGTGTAGTCCATGCCAAATTGTTTTTTTATATACTCTTTATCTGGGTGAACTTGCAAGCTCAGGTTCCCGCCGCCCATCGTGTCTAGAAAATCGAAGCGAATTGGCAGTTCCGCACCAAAACGATTAAAAACGAGCTCGCCAAGGAGCGGTAGCGGGTATTTCAGCACCGCATTTAGCGCTGGCGTTTCTAAGCGCATGTCGCCAAATTGCAAATACAAGCTGTTCTCCTCCGCAACGCCGTCAAACGCCCATGCCAGTTTTTCGCTTTCATGTTGAATGCCGAGTTTATCTTTCATCCAGTAACCACCCCAAACGCCCGGGTCGAAATACGGGACGAAACGAAAAGGACCACGGAGCATCTGCTCAAGACCAAGACAGTAATCAGACCATTTCAACATTTTCGGTTGGTCTAAAATATTATCGTCTAAATAGTAGTCGATTCGATTAAATAGCGCTACCTTTTGACGGTCTGCTGCACGCCAGTCTAAGAAAAAACCTCGCTTATACTTCCGTAAAATGTCTTCGTCTACAAGCGTATCGTTCCAATTGCCGATTTCATTTGCGCGCATTCTTTGCTGGATTTCAAAGCGGGCGACGTCCATATAAACGGTAATGTCCGCTTGAGCGGCTAAACTAGCGCCCGTTCCAAAAACAATGGTTAAACCGGTTGATGCGGCAACTTTATGCTTTAGTTCTGTCAGCCGTTCTTGTTTAAAGTAGTCGTCCAATTTGAGCGTGGACATTCGGCCGAATACGCGGTCGTCTGTAATTAGCATCGCGAATTTTTCGCGAATTTCAGCACCACTTAGAGCAAACTCATCCGCAAAGAAAAGGGTCGCATCTTTAAAATGGTGCTCTAAAGCTAGCTTCAAATTTTCAATGCGCACACCTGGATATGCTTCAATAACGAGTACGGTTTTCTGTTTGGCACACTGCTTCACAGCACTCGAAAGCTCGTTAAAAATGGCAACAAATCCCGTCCAAGTTATGAAATCCCCTTTTACCTTAAAAGTAGGGTGTTGATTGTAGGTCGTTTTTTTCTTATTCAATTTACGACTCCTCCTTCCATTCCTGCCTCAAGTATATGAATTTACCATTTATTTCACAATACTTTTTCAAGATAACGAAAACCATTTCCGCTGTGAGAAAAAAAACCTATGAAAATGACTTTTATTTTTCAGGTTACGCAAAAAAGCAAGGCTGAAAACAGCCTTGCTTTTTTATGCTTTGAAATTATACAGCGGGCGAATGATTTCTTGAATATCCATCGTGTCCACAACGTCTTTTTCGAGTTGTTTGGCAGATTTGTAGGCTTTTGGGGCTTCATCTAATGTTTTTTTAGAAACGGAAGTTGTGAAGATGCCTTTCATTGCACGTTGGTAGCTTTCCAGCGTAATGCTTTCTTTTGCTTTCGTTCGGCTTAAAAGGCGACCTGCTCCGTGGGGCGCTGATGAATTCCAATTGGGGTTGCCTTTTCCGACAGCAAGAATGCTCCCATCGCGCATGTTGAGCGGAACGATAATTTGTTCACCCGCCTGTGCGGAAGTTGCGCCTTTGCGCAACATATTTTGTTCTAAATCGATGTAATTGTGCGGGCAGTCAAAGCGGGAGACGACATGTTTGCTCCACTTCATTGCTTTTAGGATCACCTCGGCCATCAAAAAGCGGTTGCGTGCGGCAAATTGTTGTGCAATGTGCATATCCGCCAAATAAGTCGCTAATTTTTCTTTTTCTAAAAAAGAGAGTTCGTACGGTAATTTTAGTTTTTCTCGTTCAGCCATAAGCTCTGGCTGTTTTTTTGCGGCAATCTTTAATTGTTTGCGCACAAGGCTCAAGCTCTCATAGGCGACTTCCTGATGATACTCCGCGATATCTTTTCCTAAAACACGACTCCCACTATGAATCACGAGATAAATGCCATCTTTTCCTTTGTTCACTTCAATGAAATGATTTCCTCCGCCTAGTGTGCCGAGACTTCTCGCCGCATAACCACGGCGAATGGGCGCCAAAACTTCGTCCAAATTGAAGGCGGCTACTGGTAAATCATGCGTCCCACTCCCATTTGGAATGCGATTCCGAATGGTTTTATCAAGCTTATCAAAATCCAATTTAACATTTTGTTTCAGTTTGACAACATGCAAGCCGCAGCCAATGTCCACGCCAACCAAATTAGGCACGACTTTATCTTGAAGGGTCATCGTTGTCCCAATGACGCACCCCGTTCCAGCATGCGTATCTGGCATAATGCGGATTTTACTTTTCTTTAAAAACTCTAAATTGCAAAGGGTCATAATTTGACCGATTGTTGCATCGTCCACTTGTTCTGTATAACAAATGGCTTCGTTATATTTTCCTTTAATTGTTAACATTTCTTTTCCTCGTTTTCTCTTAAAATTTTGCCAAGAGAAACGTGTTTCTCTTGGGTGTTAGTTGTTTTTTCTAATTCTCTTTGTCATTTTAATCACCCTTTCAAAATAAAAAACTCCAGTTCATAAGCGAACTGAAGTCAACCTTTATTACCGGACACAATGGAAATGCGGCGGGCTAAAGGTACATTTTGCTACTTCAATTCTTATTTGCTGATTCATTTTTAATTTTCGCATCTTTATCCCTCCATTTCCATCAAATTTATTTTATTTTAACAAATACGGGTAAAAAAAGCAAAATAGGATTCGCCCATTTTGCCTTTTCTACTTAATCCTTTTGATGTTTCTCAGCGATTAATTCTCGCCAACTTTTGTTTGTCTTTGGATATTTTTTTCGGTAAATTCTTTGCGTGACAATAGCTGAAATAAGCGCGAGAAACATGAGTAGCATCGATTGGAAAATTGTGGCCACTAAAAAGAGGAGCGCGCTAATAAAAACACCAAAATTGATTGCCATATTTATTCCTCCAAATTGTAATTGAGTTCTTTTTCTTCTGTTAGGCTGTGGATATTCAGCGCATCAAACACCATAGCTTTTTGCGCGACGTATGCATTATATTCAATACGCTCCAATAAATCGTATGCTTTATGCAAAGAGCTTTCAAGTACGACGATGCCATGTTTGTTCAGTAAACTTGCGCTAGGAACCGCCTTTTCGCCTAAATCAGCAACATGCCGCCTTACGATTTCTGCCAGTTCCTTACTCGTCGCGGGGGCAAATTCGAGTGTTGGAATCCGGCCGATTTTTTGCGTCGCTTCTGTTAAATTTGGTAAATCTACTCCGAGCGTTGCAAACAGCATGGATTCTTTTGGATGAGCATGTAATACACACCCAATTGCTGGATTTTCGTTGTAACAAGCACGATGTAGATTAATTTCGCGTGTGACTCGGCCGTCGCCTTCTACCACCTCGTTATTTTGATCGACAACTAAAATTTCATATGGTGATAATTGGCATAATCTGGCTTGGCTCATCAAAGTGGGCGTCATAATAATATGCTCATCATTCATTTTAACCGAAACATTTCCTCCAGCTGCGTTCGTTTCAAAGCGCTCAAACATGGTTTTCACAATTTTCGCTAAATCTTTACGCTCTTTTTCATATAACATTACATTTCCTCCACTTCGATAATTGAAATTTTTTTACTTAAATGAGCGGCTTCTTCCACACTAAAAGTGGCGCTGTCCATATACTGCACTTTGCTAGCGGCGACACTTGAAGCGCGACGAATCACATTTTCAATCGTCAAGTTAGCTGACAACCCAGCAATAAAGCCACCGACGAAAGCATCGCCTGCTCCTGTATCACTTTTTTCAATAACTTGCGGTGCCAAAACGCGATAAACCTTACCGTTATAAGCCACATACGATCCTTTTTTGCCAAGCGAAACGACGAAATAGCGAATTTTCCCCATCAATACGCGAATATTTTGAAGCAAATCATCATTTGACTGATGTACTAAGATTTTCACTTCTTCTTCATTCGGTTTTAAGAAATCCACGCCATTTTTAGCGGCATAGAGCAAAAATTCACCAGATAAATCGCACGCGAGGAAAGCGCCTGTTTTTTTCACCGTAGAAAATAAAGTTTTAAAATCGGCTAGCGCATAACCTGGCGGCGGTGAGCCTGCAATCACGACATAGTCGCTTTTTTTGACGTTTTCTTTGATGAAATGAAGCAGGTTTTCCTTGTTTTTCTCGCTGACAGTAAAACCCGCTTCCGGCATCATCGTGCTTCCGCTCGTTGTTTCGCTAATCACGACAAAGCATTCACGTGTAGCCACATCAGGCTCGACAAAAAAGTGATGCGAAATCGCGCGTTTCTTTAAAATATCAAAAAGCTGTGCTTGATTTTGTTCGCCGATAAAGCCGAGCGCTACGTTTGGAATTTCATATTGGCTTAGCACGTGTGAAACGTGAAGCCCTTTTCCGCCGCAATCAAATTCCGTGTGAACGACTCGGTTCGTTTTGCGTTTTTCTAGCTCCTCGCGAATAAAAAGGAGCCGATCAATTGCGGGGTTTAGCGTAATCGTATAAATCATTGCGCGTCCGCCTCTTCAAACTGTTGCGTACGTTTTTTCATGACTTTCAAGTAGAAAAATAGCAGAACGAGCCAACCTACAAGTAAAACTAGGCCTATCACACTCGGTTTTGTCGCCTCCGCCGCAATAAATCGAAATACAGGATACTCAAGTGTGCTCCACGTAATTTCCTGTCCTGCCTTTAAAGAAATCGCGCCCGTTGAATTGGCCAGCTTCGTAATGGTGTCTGCGAAAAACGTCGCAACGTATAAAAATACTGGCGTTGTAATAACCCCTAAAATGGTCATGCGGAGCAAATTGCCGCCTGTCACAACAAGCGCCGGGGCGCATAAGGAAATGTTTAAGATGCCAGCAAATGGTAGCACGCCGTTTCCAGGTAAGATGAACGAAAAGAGTAGCGTCACAGGAACCATGATGACAACGGCCACCCAAACTTCACTACAACCAGCTAGAATGGGCCAGTCCAGCCCGATAAACAATTCGCGATTTTTAAACTTCCTTTTCATAAACTCAGAAATGCCATCTGAAAGCGGTGATAAAGCTTGCATAAAGAGCTTAGCCACCATTGGGAATAACGTTAATGCCGCCGCGGCTTGCATCGCGAGCATTAAAATTTTCGGAATATCATAGCCAGCAGCAAGACCGAGCAAACCACCGATAATAAAACCCATCACATGATTTTCTGCAAAAATACCAATTTTTTCTTTTAACGCATTTGCGTCCATATCTTTTCGTAAAAAAGGAATTTTCTTTAGTAGCCAATCAAACGGCATCAAGAATACGCAGAAAATCATCATTCCGTGCGATACTGTAACGCCCGGGATCCCGTTTAATTCTTGAATTTGTCGTTGGTTCGCGTCGCTAAGTAGAAGCTCAACGACAATTTGAATACCAGCAACTAAAAAGGCCAGATAATAATTTTGCGTTACGCCGTAAACTAGAACGGCTGTTAAAATTTTGCCCCATACGTTCCATAAATCGACGTTTAACGTTTTAGTTCGATTGAAAACGAGCATCAGCGCATTGATTCCGAGCTGAACCGGAAACATGAGAAAAGCAAGCGGCCATGCCCACGCAAGGGTAGCCATTGAAGTCCAACCGCCATCTAAAATTGTCAGCCCAATACCCGTTCGCTCAGCAAGCGCCTGTGCGGCAGGCGTTAGCGCTTCAATCATAAAGCCAATCACAATGTTCATACCAAGGAAAGCTACACCTAAAATAATACCGGCGCTAAAAGCATCGCGCACTTTCATTCGAACAATTAAGCCAATAATAATCATTAAAGCTGGAACAAAAACAGCGGCTCCTAAATTTAAAACAAACTGTACAACACTTTGTAAGGATTCCATTACCTCACGCTCCCTATTGATTTTTTTATTTTAAGGCGGCTAGCAGTTTCGTTGTTTCTTCTTCCATGCCCATTCCTGTTAAAAAGGCAATGCCATTTAAAGTTGGAATATCAAACGATTTATTTGCTTTTGTAATCGCGATATACACATCGCTCGTTCTAATGTGCTGTTCGAGCGACTTAATATCCACCGCTTCCACAACTGCAGATACACCCTTTTCTTTTAAAATTCGGTCCACTTTCGACGCTACCGTTTGACTCGTCGCTACACCAGAACCGCATGCTACAATCACTTTTTTCATTGTTCAAAACCTCCAAATTGTTTTTTTAAAAAGGCCACCATGTCTTGCTTATCGTGCAGATTTTGTAACCTCTTAGAAAAATTTTCCTCGCCAAACTTTTCCATAATTTTAGCCAAAAGAGGCACTTGATTTTGTGGCTCCCGAATCCCTAAAATAAAAATCATCTGAACATCAATCACTTTATCCGTTGTTCCCATCTGTACAAATGGAATGGCATGTTCCAATTTGCTCACAAAAACAAATGGCTTCTTGACGTGACAAACATCTGTATGCGGAATGGCAATTCGAATGTCATTCATCTCAAGGCCAGTCGGAAACACCTTTTCCCGTTCGACAATCGCTCGAAAAAAAGAGCGCTCCACAAAATCTCCGTCTTCCAAAATCGTTGCGGCAAGACTAAAAAAGTTTTGCTGATCTGTCGCAATTTGCCCCATCAGGGTGTTTTTTTCTTGAAATAAACTGGCATACTCCAACACTTCACCCCCTATCAATCATTTCGTATAATTCATTTTGGTTTTCTGCCGAGAGTACTAGCCGCCGTTTTTTTTCGTCTAAAAAGAGTTCGTTTAGTTTTAAGAGAAGTGAAATATGGCGATTTTTTTCAGACGGCGCAAGAGCAACCACAATATCCACTTCGCTTCCACACGGCGTTTCAACAGGCGTTTTCAGACGAACAATTTGGATATCCGCATTTAAAACACCGTCGCCTGGTGATGCATGTGGCAAATAAATATTCGGCCCAATCATCATCGTTTCATAGTGGTCATAAAAATGGGCGCGGCATTTTTCAACGTACTGCCAAGTCACAGACCCCCGTTTTAACAGCGGCTCAAAAGCTTCCTCCACAATCGATTCCCACGTTGCATCCTCTAAAAAGCTAATTTGTTCCTCAAAAATGACCATTTCTTTCGGCGCCTTTTCAATTTGCGGCTTTTTCATAAAGAACTGATTCAATTGCTGCTCGACAAACGGGCGTTTTTCAGATGGAATGGCTTCTTTTAGCATCGCCATAAGTTCTTTCGTTCGCATACCCTCATCAAGCAAAATTGCCTGTTCCAATTGCCTGCGCAGTTTTTTTCGTTCCAGCTTCCCTAAAATGGGCGGCACAACAAAAACCGTCGCCTGACTTTGCACGGGAACCGTCGTAAAAATAAAATCAAGATCTCCTTCCACTTCCGGAAGTTGTCTAACGGCATAGGCCCCTTTAAAATCAATGGTCGGAAACATCATTTTTAAATTTTCAATCAATAGTTTTGAAATCGATGTCCCGCTTTGGCATAAAACAGCGGCTGAAAAAACAGGTTCGGCAGACTCCTCTTCTTGATACATCCAAGCGAGCACAATCATCGATAAAAACACAATTTCTTCCTCCGACCAGGCGTGCCCTACTAGGCGTTCAAACGGCGCAGCCGCTTTTTTCACAATTTGAAAAGTCGGCAAATATTCCGTCTTAAATTGCTCAGCCAGTGGATTCACAATTTGAAAGCCAAGCAAATTGCGGTACACCGCCGGGCGAACATGCAGCATCACCTTTTCCTTAAACTCCGCTTTATGCGCAAACTCAGTCGCAAAATAAATTTCTAATTGCTGAATAAATTCCGTTGTCGCGTCGGCAATTTCATCGCTCTCTGAAAAATAAAGGACGGATTCGAGCAAACTAGACGCCAAAACTTGCAGAGCAAGGTATAAATAATCCGCCTCGGATAAAAAATCATACCCCCAAAACATTTCTTTAATAACCGGGTATTCCTTGGTATTTTTAAGATCATATTTCTTAAGTTGAAAAGACCAATCCGCACGTAAAACTTCCGCACGCTTAATGGTGCCAACTAAAATATACGGTAGCTCCTCCATTTGCTCGTCTGTAAATGTCACTTGCAGTCTTTTCTCCACACTTTCAAGCCTTTTTTTCAAAAGAAAAGTTTCACTGACAGTAATTAAATTTTTTTCGTCAAGCACAAATTTCCCGTATGGTATTTTAATGACCTCCCGCAAAAGTTCAGCAAGCTTGCTTCGAATCAAAAACTCCGCCCCATTTACCGCATAGCCTTCCTTGCGAGAATATTCCAAATGAATCCGCCTTTCATTTAAATGGTTGCGAATCCATTTGACGTCATTTAAAACGGTATTTTTGCTAACATACACATAATCTGCCAGCGCTTTAAGGGACAAAAAACGCGGTTCCATCAGAAGTTGAATTAAAATAAGTTGCCGTCTTAGTTTTACTTCATAATACGTGAACAACATTTCCTCCTCGGCAGTTAAAAGGCGATAGCATTCTTCGCGACCTTTTTCCGTCAAGCGAATCGTGCTTTCATGAATAAAAATTTTTTCTTGTTTTAGTAGATGGTTGATTTTTGAAATCCAATCTAAAAGTTCATCTTCTGAAATTCGAAAACGCCTAGCAACCGCTAATAGCTCCGTATTTTCATGTGTTAAAAGATAGATGATTAAATCCTTACTTCCTTGTTCCATCTACTCCCCTCCTCATACTTTAATAGTAAATGATAACCCTTACATAAAATTGTAATTCTATCCCAATTTTAAATAAAGCGCTTTCTTTCCTTGTGATGAAAAATTGTATTGAACACAAA
The DNA here is from genome assembly GCF_900186135.1 of Listeria sp. ILCC792. Lineage (NCBI taxonomy): Bacteria > Bacillati > Bacillota > Bacilli > Caryophanales > Listeriaceae > Listeria > Listeria sp. ILCC792. Next base: position 51,027 of record NZ_FYBO01000008.1, on the reverse strand, counting down.
AAAGCTGACACACGTGTGTGTCAGCTTAACCATTTTCAATTTTAGTTTTGCTTCGGCTTCTTCCAAAATCCGTAAATGAGTCCAGAGATGACCATACCAATTAAAATGGCGATGATAAAGAGAATCGGTTTGTTCGCCAGTGGTGCTACGAAAATACCGCCGTGTGGGGCTGGAACGTCGACTGCCCAAATTTGCGTGAGCGCCCCAGCAATAGCTGAACCTATGACGGAAGATGTAATGACTCGAAGTGGATCGGCCGCAGCAAATGGAATCGCCCCTTCTGTAATAAAGGAAAGTCCTAAAATGTAGTTTGTAAGACCGGCTTGTTTTTCTTGTTCGGTAAATTTATTTCTAAATAGCGTTGTAGCTAAAGCAATGGCTAAAGGTGGCACCATACCGCCCGCCATAACGGCTGCCATAAATGCGCCGTCACCCGTTGAAGTGAATACGCCAATTGCAAATGTATATGCAGCTTTGTTGAACGGGCCACCCATATCAATGGCCATCATACCGCCGAGAACAAGTCCGAGGACAGCCGCATTGGCTGTGCCTAGGCCGTTAAGTTGCGTTGTCAGGAAATCGTTGATGACTTTGAAAATTGGATCGATAATGAAGTACATTAAGCCGCCTGTAATGAGCAATCCGAATACCGGATAAAGCAAGATGGGTTTTAAGCCGTCAAGCGAACGAGGCATGCCCGCGAACACTTTTTTCAGTCCAAGAACGATGTACCCTGCAAGAAAACCTGCCGCTAAGCCGCCAAGGAAACCAGCGCCTGATGTTGCGGCTAGCAAACCACCGACCATACCGGGCATTAAGCCGGGGCGATCAGCGATACTGCTTGCGATAAAACCTGCCAAAATTGGAATTAAGAATACGAAGGCACCTGTTTTACCATCTGAAATAGCAGTTAGCATTTGGTAAACTGCGCTATCTGGATATAATTGTTCGATTAGGAAGGAAATCGCCATTAAAATCCCGCCACCGACTACAAATGGTAGCATATGCGAAATTCCGTTCATTAAATCTTTATAAATTTTACTGCCGATGGAAACTTTTTCCGAAGACTCCTCTTCATTTTTCACATGATCGGCATGAAACACTGGCGCATCTTGTTTTAAAGCCCGATTAATTAATTCTTCTGGCTTACGAATCCCGTCGCTCACTGGTGTTTCAAGAACGTGTTTGCCGTCAAAGCGTGCCATTTCAACATTTTTATCGGCGGCCACAATTACGCCCGCTGCACGTTTGATTTCGTCGGCCGTTAGACGGTGTTTCACGCCTTCAGAGCCATTTGTTTCTACGCGAATCGAAATGCCCATTTCTTGCGCTTTATTTTTCAACGCATCTTCCGCCATATACGTATGCGCAATTCCAGTTGGGCAAGCCGTCACTGCCACGACAAATTGGTCGCCGGAAGCCGTTTCGACAGGCGCAGCTTCTGATTCATTTTGCTTCGCGTCAAACAATTCGGTAACTTCATCTGGTGTTTTCGCTTGTTTCAAATGCGCCACAAAATCAGGATGTACGAGCAAGCGAGAAAGTGCTGCTAACGTTTCAAGGTGGGTTTCATTCGCCCCATCAGGCGCTGCAATCATGAAAAATAAATGAGCTGGCGCACCGTCTAATGACTCGTAATCAAGTCCAGCCTCACTTTTAGCAAAAACAACAGTGGGTGTATTAACGGCTTTCGTTTTCGCATGCGGCATCGCAATGCCTTCGCCAATTCCCGTTGAGCTCTCAGCTTCCCGCTTCATAATTTCTTTTTTGAATAAAGCAGCATCGTTTATTTTGCCGTTACGCTTTAGAGAATCAATCATCTCATCAATGGCCGCTTCTTTCGTCGTCGCCTTAAGCGACATGATCATGACATCTTTACTGAGCAAATCTGTTATTTTCATTTCGTCCCCTCCATTTTATCTAAATTAACTTGTGGCAAAATTTCTTGAATGAAGTCTGCTGTCGCCAAATCCGTTGAAAAGGCTGTCGCTGTTCCTGTTGCTACGCCAAATTGAAACGCGCGTACTGGATCCCCTGTTTCTGCAAAAGTTCCAACAAACCCCGCAATCATGGAATCCCCGGCACCTACAGAATTTTTCACTTGCCCTTTAATCGGTTCGGCAAAATACACATCATCGCCCGTGAAAAGTAGCGCCCCGTCGCCTGCCATCGATACGATAACATGTTTTGCACCAAGTTCAAGACACTTTTTACCATACGGGATTAAATCTTCTTTTGATTCGAAATGTACGCCGAATAATTCTGCCAACTCGTGATGATTCGGCTTAATTAAAATTGGTTTTTTTGAAAGTGCTCGAAGCAGTTCGGCGCCTGTCGTATCAATCATAAACTCGGCGCCTTTTTTTAGGCACAACTGAATGATGCGGTCATAAAAATTCGCGCCAAGCGACGGCGGTACACTGCCCGATAAAATAACCACATCATTTGCTTGCACCTTTTCAAGTTGCGCAAAAAACGCTGCCACTTCCGCCTCTGTAATGTCAGGACCAAGGCCGTTAATTTCCGTTTCGTCCCCAGCCTTCAATTTAATATTAATTCGCGTATCATCGGCAATATCCGCAAAATCAGTTGCAATGCCTTCTTTTGTCAGCCATTCTGCGATGAAGCGACCCGTGAAACCGCCTAAAAATCCACTTGCAATCGTTTTCACACCGAGTTGATTTAAAACCCGAGAAACATTAATCCCTTTCCCGCCAGGCAACTTATAATCGCGTTTCATTCGGTTTAAATCGCCAATTTTCAAGTCAGCCACTTCCACAATATAATCAATCGACGGATTTAACGTAATCGTATAAATCATTTCCCCACCTCAATTACTTTTAATTTTTGACTAAAACTCTCCGCTTTATTGACCGGCACGTAATCCGTTATGAGCGTCGCACCGTTTAATTCGAACATTTTTGCGAAGTTTGCTTGCGCAAATTTTGAGTGATCCGCTACGACGAAAACTTCGCCTGCGAGCTGACTCGCCTTGCGCTTTAAAAACGCCTCTTCTGTATCCGGCGTCATAAAACCAAATTCATGATGAATCGCATTCGCTCCAATGAACACCTTATCGAAATGATAGTTTCCAATGTTATCAAGCGCCACCGCACCAACAACGGCTTTTGTATGCACTTTCATTTTGCCACCGAGTAAATAAGCATCCACCTGCAAATTGACGAGCCGCTCAACATGACCTAAACCATTCGTCACAACCGTAATTTTTTTATCTGCTAAAAAGGGAATCATTTCGATAGTTGTAGAACCTGCGTCTAAATAAATACAATCATTTTCTGCAACAAGCTCCGCTGCCCGTTTTGCAATCTGTTGCTTACTATGAACGTGTTTGAATGTTTTCTCATCCATACTTGGCTCCAAATTGTGTTGCTTCAAAAGTTTCGCCCCGCCGTGTACGCGTTCTAGTAATCCATCTTCTTCCATTTCAATCAAATCGCGCCTAATAGTTGATTCAGATGAATTCAAACTAGCTACAAGTTCTGAAATTTTTACAACACCAAGGCTTTCCAGCATGTCTAAAATTTTCTCTTTCCGCTCAGCATTTAACATTTCATTCCCTCCGTTCACCGTTATCATAACATCTATTCCCGTCAAAATCAATCACTTTCTTTCAAAACATTTCATTTGAGTGCACAAAAAAAGCGATTGAGCTATACTCAACCGCCTTGTATTCGAAATTATTTATCCATTTTACCCATGATGAAGAAAGTAGAAATTGCGCCAATTCCTTCAACAATAAAGAATGTACCTGTAATAAATACAATCCCAACTAGGCTTACTACTGGGTTGAACAACGCGATAAAACCGACAAGAATACCGATAATACCCATTGTTAAAATCCAGCCCCAACCTTGAACGTTGTTTTGTTTCGCAGCAAATGCGCCAATTGTACGCATAATACCTGCAAAAAGTACCCACATTGCAAAAACAAGTACAAGTGTTGCAGCACCTTCGATTTGGTCAAATAGTAGGAAGATACCTAGTAAAGTAGATAAAATCCCTTCTGCTAGCACCCAGCCAGAAACATGTTGCGCTTTGCGATTTGAAAAGTAGGAAATAATATGAAAAATACCTGAAACTAGAAGTACAAACGCAATTGTAAAACTAAATGTTAATAGCGATACAAGCGGGTGGAACATTAACCAAACTCCCAAGCCAATCATAGCAATTCCTGCAATTAGTAATAAAATTCGAGTAAAAGTTTTCATTTTTTGCCTCCCTAATGATTTATGTAAACACTAGATAAGTTTACCACGTTTTACGTAAGTGTAAACCTATTTAAGTTTAATTTACATATTTGTCACAAAGAGATATAAAATTATACTTTTTATGTGTAATTTAATTCACGATTTCCATGATTTCTTTTCATTTTGAACTTTTATGACCCCACCTAAAAAATCAGCCACTTTATCCATAATGGCAATTTGAACGAGATGTCCTTCGCCTTCTCCAATTTCAAATTTAATATTTGCGCCGTATGGCTTAGGTGCATTTTTTTTGACGAAGTTTTTTACGGTTTCAATTGGGATTTTCCAGTCTTCTGTGCCATGCCAAATATAAAGCGGGCGTCCCGCTAAGGTTTCTGGCTTTCCATCCAAATCGTAGTTTTCTTGCCAAGCGAGTAAATCCGCATAATCACTCGGGAGTTTAATTTGGCGTTCACTAGCCCGGCTAATGGTGCGGGCGCGAAAACTGAGTGGGCTTGGTTCGCCCATGATGCAAGCTGCTGCCTTGATTTCAGGGTGATGCGTTAGGAGCGCGCACGTGGTAATGCCGCCCATCGAAACGCCGCCGACAAAAATTTCTGTCGTGAGACTTTGCGCCAAATAATGGTCGCGAATAAATTCGTATTCTGCTAAATTTCCTTGAATGCTGTTCCAAAATGTTAAGGAAATGACCGAGGACACAGTTTGGTGGCGCTCACCGTGGTTTGGCGCGTCCGGAAGGCACACCCTGAACCCTCGACTCGCTAGCTTTCTCCCCTGTGTTAAAACGAGTTCTTTGCTTGTCTGCCAGCCATGATAATAAATCGCTAAAGGTAGCGGCTTGTCTACGCTCGTCTTACTCGTAATTTCCAAAACTGGAATATCGTGAATTTTTCGTTTAACAATCTTAAATTTCATTTCCAGCACCCCTACTCCATTTTATCAGCCTAAAAAACAGAAAAACAACTTTTCCGCCTGCTTGACAAATTGTCTGAACACGCTTATGATTAAACTTAATTTCATATGTTTTCTTATCAAGAAAGGCGGAGGGACTGGCCCGATGAAGCCTTAGCAACCGGACAAATGATCACGGTGCTAATTCCAGCAGTTAATTCTGAAAGATAAGTCGGTAGTCGTTCTTACATATCTACCCCTTCTGGCTTATTTTTTGCTAGGAGGGGTTTTTTGCACGCTCCGCACGTATCAACTTCATGAAAGGGTGTCTAAAAATGGGATTAAAACAACAATTATTATTTCAAAAAGAAGCTTTTATTTTGGAAAACGGAGCAAGACTTCAGCCGATTGAAATCGGTTATGAAACCTACGGAACACTAAATGATGATAAAACAAATGTGATTTTGCTTGAACATGCACTTACCGGAACCGCCCATGCGGCGAAGCATCACGAAACTGACGCACCAGGCTGGTGGGACGATTACATTGGCCCAGGAAAAGCACTCGACACAAAGCGCTATTTTATTATTTGCACAAACGTATTTGGCGGCTGTAGCGGCTCGACAGGCCCTTCGTCCGTCAATCCAGACACAGGCGCACAGTATCGCCTATCATTCCCACGTTTTAGTGTAAAAGATATCGTTCGCGTTCAATATGAACTCATCAAAACGCTTGGCATCACAAAATTAAAAGCCGTCATTGGTGGATCAATGGGCGGCATGCAGGCAACGGAATGGGCTGTGAGCTACTCGGACGCCGTCAGTTCCGTCATCAATATCGCCTCACCACTTGCGGCAAGCCCTGATGCCATCGGATTTAATCTTATCCAGCGAATGGCGATTTTAAACGACCCTGAATTCAACGATGGCAACTATCTCACACAACCAGAAGGCGGCCTCGCAACCGCTCGCATGGTTGGCATGATGACGTATCGCACAAGCGAACTTTTCTCCCAGCGCTTTGAACGCTTCACAGTGGACGAAAGCTCAAAAGACACCTTCTCCAAAGAACATTTCCAAATCGAATCCTATTTACAATATCAAGGTGACAGCTTTGTCGAACGCTTTGACGCTAACAGCTACCTTTATTTGACAAAGGCGATTGACCTGTTCGATGTCATCCGCAGTCAAGACGGGGCAGCGCCATCTTATACGCACATTCAAGTGCCTTACCTTTTAATTGGCATTACGTCCGACCAGCTTTTCCGCATTCGCGACCTAAGACGCGATTTCGAACTCTTAAAAACAGCTGGCGTCCCAGTTTCCTACCACGAAATTGATTCCGACTACGGACACGACGCCTTTTTAGTCCAATCCGAAGTCCCAAAATTCGCCCCAATCCTATCCGAGTTTTTGCTTCAAAAAACAGAAGAGAAGGCATTTTAGCCTTCTCTTTTTTGGTATTCCCTTTTCAGCAAGCCACCCAATTTATGGAAATCGCTACCCGTCACAGAACCCTTCAACACGAGCAAACTATCTTCCGTCAAAATGTCGCGCAAGAGGCTTCGCAAGTCCACTAAATTGCTGAACCACCGAATTCGCTCATTTTGGTTTTGTTTAAACAAACCTTCAAACAAGCTGCCATAACCAAAAATATAATCGGCGTCACTGCCTAGCACGTCCTTCATAATTTTAACGTGCACTTCAGGACCTTTCTCCCCTAAATCCGCAATTTGCCCAACGATTAAAACCGATTTCCCGCGATAAAATTGCTTGTGCGACTTAAAATAGTCAATCGCATTCAGCATCGAAGGCACCGCCGCATTATGCGAATCATCCACCATATAGGCAAATCCGCCATTTGGTAAAGCGAGTGGAATCATTTCCATCGTTTTTGGTAGCGGCTTGAACGTTTCCATTTTAACAATCGCCCCGTTTGTTTCGCCAGCAATTTGCCAGTACGCAAGTAGCGCCGCCAAACTGTTTTCAATGAGGCCCGTCGAACCAGTCGGCAAACAATATGTAAGTTTCTCCTCAAAAAACGCAATTTCCAGTTCATCATAAAACTTTTCATGTTTTACGCTTATCAATCTAACGTCCGCCGCATTGTTCCTCGCCGAGTATGTCAATACACGATTCGTATATTTTTTCGCTTTGTTTAATAGAATTTCGCGTTCTTCTTTGCCAATATCTGCGTTCAAAATGACGACCGTATCTTCATTAGCCCCTTCCAACACTTTACCTTTATACAGTGCGATGGTTTTCGTGTCTTTCATCGAACTTAGGTGCGCCTCGCCAATTGACGTGATGATGACGATGTTCGGCTTGATGAGTTTCGACATGGAGCCCGTATCAAAGCCGTTTAGCGCGTTTAATGAAACTTCGAGATTTAGAATATCTGGGTTTTGAATGAGTTGTGCCATGTAGAGCGGTATTGCGAAGCGGGTATTGTGATTGCCGCGGTTTTCGAGCACGTTTTGGTCGCTAAATACATGTGTGAGGAGCATTCTAGTAGTGGTTTTCCCGACGGAACCGGTAATGGCGATGACGGGTTTTTGGAAGTCAGCGCGCAGCAGCTTGGCGAATTCAAGCATAAACGTCCAACTATTTTCAACGATAAACTGTGGTGTGGTGTGGCGGGCACTTTCGATTGGCGTTTCGGTTACGATTAAACCTAATGATTGTTCCATTCCTTGAATTTGCGCATTACCATCGGTCCAATTAACAGGTTTTCGATTCACATAGTCTCTGCGCTCATTCGAGATAGCAATAAACATAGTTTCCGCTAACAAATTAGGATCCGTACTTAATTTAACGTTTTGATATTCAACTTGTGTCAGATGGTTTGGACGCAATTCGTCATTTAAAAACTGTCCGGGGAGATAATCGTCCAAGTGCTTTACGATTTCTTGAATTTGCAATGTTTTTTCCATAATAGTCTCCTTTTCCCTAAAAAGGCTAGATTGTAGAAAACTGCTACCCCACCTTAATCAGACAGACAACAAATGATGAAATTAGCAGGCAAGAACGCCAAAGAACGCCGCTTATCATCAGCCTGATTATATATTTTTATTATTATGTTGCTTCTCCCATGGGTATTCCCCGTTTTCATCTTTTTCAAAATTTTTCAAGTCATCTTCTTCGAGTATTTCTTCCTCTTTATGCCGTCTGAAAAAGAGCGGGATACAAGCTGGTAAAACGATACAGATAAAGACAATAACGCGCGCAAAACTCACATATTTCTCCATTTCTACACACTTCTCCCGTACAATAATCTGAAAAATACAACCAAAATATACCATAATCTAAATTAAAAAGCGAGTATGAAGAATGCGAATAAATTAACTTTTTATTATACATCAAAACTCCCGCTTCAATTTAATCAAAACGGGAGTTAAGTCTTAAAATTCTTCCTTAAGTAAAGCATACATATTAAAATCTCTTAATTCATTATAAACTTTTTTACTCTGTCTGAAAGTTCCTTCTTTTTTAAAGCCACATTTAACGGCTACACGGTTGCTCGGTTTATTTTCTACATCGGCTACAATTGTAAGTCTGTTTAATCCCATTTCATCAAAAGCGATTTTGCAAAGGGTTTGGACGGTATCTGTTGCGATATTTTTGCCGCAGTACTGGGAAGCGACCCAATAGCCGATTTCTGCAGTCTGGTTATTCAAATCCATAAAATGAAAGTCGATAGAACCAACTATTTTTTCTTGATAAGCGATGAAAAACAGTCGATCTGTGCCATTTATCTCGCCGCTGAGCTTCATTTTTATATAGGCTTCCTCGTCCTCTATGCTCGTTGTTTTATCAACAAAGTCCAAATAAGTTCGTAAATGTTCGCGGTCATTATCTAGTGCCTGATAGATAGCTTCTGCCGTATAAATGCTTGGACTTACCAAACTTAAATCAGCATTTATTGCCAGTTTAAAAGCATATTTCATTTTTTCCCCTCTTTTCTAAAGACTAAAAAACACCCAAAAGGATGTTTTTAGTCTTTATAAATTGATTTTGTACGGTTTAGCCAAGCATAGCCTAAACCAATCACAAGGCCTCCACCTACAAAGTTTCCTAAGAAAGCGAGTGATAAGTTTGTCGCAACACTTCCAGCTGTCATCGCTGCTAAATGGCCACCTGAGGCAAAGAACGCAAGCGAGAACGAAGAAAAGTTTGCGATAACGTGCTCAAATCCTAAGAAAGCGAAAATGAAAATGATGAAAATCATGGCGATGACTTTTCCAGCATCGTCTTTCATACGAAGCGTACATAACACCGCTGTATTTACAACGATATTAGCAAAAATTCCTTCTACAAAAATTTGCATAGGTGCCTTTTCAAGCTTTCCACTTACTGCTGTGAATAAAAAGTGATCAGCAGGTAAATTATGGAATGTCGATGTTAAGGAAACAAGATATCCCGCACAAATACCACCAATTAAGTTGAAAATAACGCAAAGGAATAAAATTTGTAGCGCTTTTCCTGGACGTACAATTTTTTGGTAAACGCCTGTTGTCATATACATCATATTTGATGTCCCCAGTTCAGCGTTCATGTAAATAATCATCACGAGCGACCAGCTAAACATAAAGGCATACACAATTTTGCCAAGCCCAAATGCGTAATGGTCCACTTTATCACCAATCATAACGGCGACTGCTGTACCTAGTGTGAGGAATAAACAAGCCAGCATGGCACGAACGATATAGCGAATAACACTATTATTTACTAAATCAATTTTCTTCTTCGTGCTGTAATCAATCTTCTGCATTAATGGACTACTTTCGATATCCAAATCTTTCATCTCCAACTCAAATAAATTTAATATTCACGATTTAAAAGTGCAATAACTTGTTCATTGTATCACGTTTCATTTGCATTGAAAATAGCGAATTTTGAGTAAAGCGTTATCATTTTCATTTTAATAAAAAAGCACTAGAAATTTTAGTTTCTCTAGTGCCTATCTAATTTTGCGTATTACGTTTTGTTGTGCCCGCAAGCTAAATTCTTATTTCTTAAACCATTTTTTCTTCGCCGTGTCGCCTGCTGCTTGTTCAGCTGCTTGCGCTTCACGAATTTCGTTTTGAACAAGTTCTTCGTCCATGCGCGCAATATTTCCTTTTAGGTCGCCGTAAACAACATCATTGACGATTTCGCGATCTGTTTCTGTTGCAATTAAAATGATGCCGGTTGCGCCTTCTGGAATTGTTTCAAGCGTTTTTTCAAAAACAGTCATCGCACTTTTTACTTCCCCAGCATCTTGCATGGAGCCAACAACGCTACCTACTACCCAGCCGAGTAAAACGCCTAAAGGACCGCCTAGAATGCCGATAAGCATACCAATCAGGCTATCTTTTATATTTTTATCCGCCCCAGTAAAATCGATAAAATCTTTTGCATTTAGTTTAGCACCTTTATCATGCTTTAAAACAGCCATTTGATAGCCGCGAATTTTCCCTTCCGTATGTAGACGTTTCATCTCCGAAAAGCCTTGATAAGCAACACTTTCCTCTGAGAAATTCATAATGATGACAGATTTTTCTTTTTTCATGCCAATTTCCTCCTTCAAGTTTTATACTCTCTCCTTATCCCCCAAAATGCCGAAATGAAAACACTAGCATTTTAAACAAACACGTCATACACTAAAAGGGAAGGGAGTTGTTACAGTGAATCAAAAAACCTTTATTTTTTCTGAAAAAAATGGCCTAAAATTAGCCGCAGACCTCATAACGCGAGATACGCCAAGTGCTAAAACGGTCATTTATTTTCACGGTGGCGGCCTATTATACGGCACTAGGAGCGACCTAGACAAGGCCTACATCCAGCAATTTTTGGACGGCGGATACAACCTTTTACTGGTCGACTACCGGCTCGCGCCTGAAACGAAACTGCCAGAAATTTACGAAGATATCCAGGATGCCATTTTATGGTTTGAAAAAGAAGCAACGGAAACGCTGTCACTTCCACAAAATGATTTTGCATTGTTCGGTCGTTCAGCCGGTGCTTTTCTTGCACTACTCGCGGCAACCGATCCAACTTTGCCACATCCATTTGCGGTTTTGTCTTTCTACGGCTATTTTACAGTAAATGCCGCTTTCTTGCACGAAGAAACTGCTTACTTTCAATCCTTCCCGAAAATTAGCGACTCGCTAAAAGACACGATGATTCATCCCGAACCAATTGTCACAGGTTCCGTTGATAGCCGCTACCCGCTTTATATTTACGCGAGACAAAACGGGGTATGGCAAGAGCTTGTTTTTGGGGAAAACGCTGAAATACAAACTATTGACACATTCGATTTAGTTCCCGAGCGCGATTTTCATTTTCTGCCGCCACTTTTTTTGGCCCATAGTTTTGCTGACCAAGATGTACCAATTTCTGAGTCGGAGACGCTTAAAAATGGCACGCTAGAAAGTGAACTTTACACCGTACACAATTTGCCGCATGATTTTGATACGAACACGACTGAAACAGACGGGCGCCTTGCGTATGAAGCCGCAATTCGTTTTCTAAACAAAATTGTTTAATGTTTTTTACGGGTGTAGTCGGTGAAAATGTAGGCGCCAATTAACAGGCAGATGAAGCAGCAAATCGGGCGAAAGTAAACGCCTGAAAAGCTTGGTGAAAAGAGCAATCCTATAATAATGCCGAACACCCATAAAATTAAAGCGACAAATAGAAAAAAGTCATTTTCTTTAGCTAAAATAATTAAAATGCCCGCGATAAACATGGCAACTGATAAAATGAACCCCGCTACTTTAGCAAGATTTTCCGGCATTCCAAAAAGACTCTCTGGTGGGACATCAGATTTGGCAAACCAAGATAAAAGCCCTAAAATCGAGCCTTGAATTGAAAGAACTCCTGCAAATACACGCATATTATCACCCGCCTAAACTAAATATCTCTTTTCTAAGTAAAATAAGGTAGACGTTTTTGTCTACCTCAGACTGATGACAAACAGCAATCTTCGGAGTTTTTGCCTCCGTTCCGCTCCGCTTCGCCTAACTTCTCACATGGTCGGGCAAACTACGCCCTTCCTGTTTTCAGTCATCACGTACTCCAGTACGCTCCGGTGCGGTACTCGGCAATGCGTAAGAATCTCACCATTTGTCAACAGTCTAATTGTGCGTGGTACGTTTTGTTTGGCTTAAGTTTAGAGTTTTTCTACAAACTGAGGTAGACGTTTTTGTCTACCTTATTTTTATTTAATCCTTTTTCGATTCAATTTGCTCGTATTCGCTTTCTGGTTGTTCGCCGTATAGTCCGGAAACTCGTTTAAACCAGATGAAAATGTGAGTTACGATAACTTTTAGTACGGCGTAGCCTGGTACTGCGAAGATAACGCCTAAAACGCCAAATAGTTTTCCCGAAACGAGGATGACGAATAAAATCGTAATCGGATGCACTTTGAGCGATTTGCCCATTACTTGTGGCGAAATAAATTTCCCTTCGAGAAGTTGTACGACAACCCAGACAACAATCAGTTTAAGTAGCAACCACGGAGAAGTGACGGTAGCGATAATAAGCGCCGGCGTAATCGCAATTGCTGGTCCTAAATACGGCACAATACTTGTAAAGGCCGCAATAATCGCTAGCGTGAGAGCGTAAGGAAGTCCGATGATGAGATAGCCGATGAAAAGCAGAATCCCAATGCAGAAACTTACGATAATCTGACCGCGAATGTAGGAACTGATTTGGTGGTTTGCTTCAGAGAACACTTGTCGCGTATGTGCGCGTCCATTCACTGGAAGCATTTTTAAAATGAAATCCGGCAGCTTTTTCCCATCTTTCAACAAATAGAAAAGCACAAGTGGCGTAGTGACAATCGCAAGGACAACTTCCGTTACTGTTCCAACAATATTCCCGATGCTGTCAATCGCGCTATTTACAAAGCTCGTTCCCTTTTCAGAAAATGTTTTCATGATGTCGCTCATATTGTTCGAAATTCGTTCTTTTATTTGATCAAAAAGTGGGGACTGGGTAAACTCGTTAAATCTGTCCGTAATTTGGTTCCAATATGTAGGAAATGTTTTGACCAAACTCACGATTTGATCCCGAACAGCTGGAATGACAAAACTGAAAACAATCACGATAATGCCGATGATAACAATGTACAGAAGCCCAATTGCCCAGCCACGATGCCAACCTTTCCGCTCTAAAAAATCAATTATCGGGTTGAAAAGATAATACGAAATACCTGCTAAAATGATGGGCGCCGCAATTGTTTCGAGCACAACCATCAGCGGGTGAAAAATAAACGATATTTTCGTGAGCACATAAATATCGAGCGCTACTAGTAAAAAAATGAGTAGCCCTAATACAAATTTATTTTCAATAAAAAATTGTTTAAACTTGGAAAATGTTCCTTTCATCTTTTCACCTACTTTTTTTTATCCATTATACTGACCTTTTGTTAAAAATTCTCGTTAAAATCCCCTTTTCAGCCAAAAATCAGTCTTAAGAAGGAAAATTTAGCCCATAATAAGTCCATCTGGGTCGAGTTCTAAAAGCGCATGCGCGAAAAAGAAATGATAGTCCGCTTGAAATTTCTCGAATAAATGAGCGCCTTCTTTTTGATACATCACGAGCGGATCAAGCTGCCCGTATGCACGCAAATGAATCCCTTCGCGTAGTTGCACCATTTCATCTAAATGGATAACCCACATTTGATCCATCAAATTTAAATATACCTCTTTTTCAATCATGCTAATCGTATTCACAGGAAATTTCCGACGCTGTTTTTGATGCCATTCCAGAATTTTCTCGCCTACTTCTTCCGGTTCCATCAATGTCACTTCATCAAAAGTATACGGAAATTTCGTTCCACCAAGCAGCTCTTTTTGCCGTTCATAAAGTTCTTCTTGTTCAAATTCGTCCTTGGCCTCACGAAACGTTCGTTCAGCAACTTCTAACAAGATTTTTTCAGAAGAAATTTCTAACCGGTGTTGCTCTAACAGGCGGTCGCGTTCTTTGTAAACCATCTTGCGCTGCAAATCAATCACTTCATCATACGATAAAAGATCTTTTCGAAGGTCATAATTGGCGCCTTCAATCCGTTTTTGTGCATCTAAAATAAAGCCATTAATTCTTGATGAGTTAACGGGCTTGCCGTCTTTTGGGTGGCGACGCTTCAATTTGAAACGATATTTTTCCCATTTCTTACTATCAAATTGCTCTAACAAGTCGTCTTCGATAGACACCATGAATTTGCTGAAACCCGGGTCCCCACGTCTACCTGAGCGCCCCATTAGCTGCAAATCAATTCGGCGGCTCTCATGTCGCTCCGTGCCGATGACAGCAAGACCGCCAAGCTTATGAACGCTTGGACTAAGCTTAATATCGGTTCCACGTCCCGCCATGTTCGTCGCAAGTGTCACCATACCAGGTTCACCTGCACGCGCAATAATTTCGGCCTCTTGCGCATGGTTTTTCGCATTTAACACTTGATGCGGGATACCCGCGTTTGTTAGCAATTCGCTAATCCACTCATTGCTTTTGATTGATGAGGTCCCAATTAGGGTTGGCTGGCCCTTCTCATAGCGCCACGACACTTCGTAAACAATCGCACGCCCTTTTTCTTTTTTGGAATAAAATACATCGTCTGGCATGTCTTCTCGGTTCACTCGCAAATTGGTTGGGATGACTACCACATCGAGGCCGTAAATCTGCCTAAATTCCTCTTCTTCCGTTTTGGCTGTGCCGGTCATTCCAGCGATTTTTTTATACATCCTAAAGTAGTTTTGTATTGTAATAGTCGCAAGTGTGCGCGATTCTTCGTTGACTGTTACGCCTTCTTTAGCCTCAATGGCCTGATGGAGCCCGTCATTAAAACGGCGTCCCGGAAGCGCCCGCCCAGTGTGCGGATCAACAATGAGCACTTCGTCATTAAGTACGACATAATCTTTATCTTTATGCATCAAATGATGTGCACGAAGAAGCAGCATCGTAATGCGCAATAACGGCTGATTTTCCGCCGCATAGAGCGAATCTACTTGCCAAAACATTTCAGCCTTTTCAATTCCTGCATCGTTTAGCCAGACGAGCCTTTTATGTTCATCAATTTCATAATCATCTTTTAACATTTTCGCCATCAACTTATTGGCTTTTTCATACATTGTTAAGTCTTCTTCTTTATGATCCGAAATAAGAAGCGGTGTGCGCGCCTCATCAATTAAAATCGAATCCGCTTCATCGATTAAAACGAAATCTAGGCCTGTCTGAACTTTATCGTCTAGCTGCCGCACCATGTTGTCGCGCAAGTAGTCAAAGCCAAATTCAGAAGCGGTGCCGTAAATAACATCCGCAGTATAAATTGCTTTTTTTTGGTCCTTCTCTAATCCAGCTACATTAAGCGCAACTGAAATCCCTAAATATTCAAGTACCTGTCCAATTTCTTCGCGGTCGCGTCGTGCCAAATATTCATTGGCTGTAATTAAATGCACCCGCCCTGAACGCAAAACTTCTATGTACATGACGAAAAGTGAAACGAGGGTTTTTCCTTCCCCAGTTTTCATTTCGGCGATTTTACCGTCACCTAAAACGAGGGCTCCAATGAGTTGGACAATAACAGCTTCTAAGCCCACAATTCGTTTTGCTGCTTCTCTGACAAGGGCAAAAATATTAATTTTATCTCGTAAAGTCATTTCTTGCGTTTCAAATTTTTCGCGCCAAATTCGCGTCTGCTCCTGCAATTCGGCTTGTTCCATGTTGATGTATAAACCTTCTTTGCGAACAATTTGTCGCGCGATTTCGCGATATTCGCGAACGATTTTGCGATCATCAAAATTCTGTTTCATTTTTTCCCCTCCGTAAAGTTATTATACATCATTCATGAATTATTTTAGAGTATTTAATGTTTGTTTATGTTACATGAAACGGAAAGTCTCACTACGTCTTCATTTTACGCCCTGCAAAATGGACATTCTTTTTTTATAAATCATTCATAAAAATGAATATTACAATTTGATTAAATTTTTCTATTGTCTTTTTAAAATAGGTTTCCTTTTACGAAACTTTGTTCAACCTTTAGCAACTTTTGTTTCTCAACCAAAAGTTCCATGGCAATACGTCAGAAGACCGAGGAATATACGTTCGTGTCCTTCTTTCATTACAGCTTTATTACAACAAGCTGGTATAGTCCGATATTCCTCGTTTTGAAATCATTCGCTTGTTTGTTTTTTAGCTTTAAACTGGGTAAAATGGGTATTAATCGGTATACATACAAGTTTTAACTGAGTTTTTTGAAAAGAGAGGGGTTATACAAATATGAAAAAAGCGACTATCGCTACTGCTACTGCGGGGATTGCCGTAACAGCTTTTGCGGCTCCAACAATTGCCTCTGCTAGCAGTGTTGTTGTGGAGTCTGGTGATACATTATGGGGAATTGCGGAAGCCAATGATACGACTGTTGATTCTTTAAAACAATTAAACAATTTGGATTCAGATAAGATTTTTCCGGGTCAAAAACTTGTCGTGAGTGAAGTAAAAGAAGAAAAATCTGAGAAATCTGTTTCTGCAACTTGGTTGAACGTCCGTAAAGGGCCTAGCGTAGACAATCAAATTGTAACATCGCTTAAAGGTGGTACAAAAGTAACTGTTGAATCTACTGAAGCAAACGGCTGGAATAAAATTACATTTGCTGACGGAAAAACAGGTTATGTAAATGGAAAATTCTTAGGTGAAGCAAAAGTGGCTGCTCCTGCTCCAAAAGTGGAAAAGGAAACTACTCAACCAGCTAGTGAACAAAAAGCTGCTCCTGTAGTCGAAGAAGCTAATCTTTCTACTTACACGGTTAAAAGTGGTGACACGCTTTGGGCGCTGTCAGTTAAATTTGGTACTTCTGTCCAAAATATTATGTCTTGGAATAATTTATCCTCTTCTTCTATTTACGTTGGACAAAACTTAGCTGTAAAAGAAAGTGCTGCCAAAACGGTTGCACCGAAACAAGCAACAACTGCTCCGGCTGAAACAAGCCAAGTGGCTGAAAAAGAAACAACTAAAGCGCCTGCTGCTGAACAAGTAGCGGTACCGTCTGTTGATGTGAATGCGTCTAGCTACACGGTTAAAAGTGGCGATTCTTTAAGCAAAATTGCGGGTCTT
Organism: Listeria sp. ILCC792; assembly: GCF_900186135.1. Taxonomy (NCBI): domain Bacteria; kingdom Bacillati; phylum Bacillota; class Bacilli; order Caryophanales; family Listeriaceae; genus Listeria; species Listeria sp. ILCC792. Next base: position 33,809 of record NZ_FYBO01000008.1, on the reverse strand, counting down.
TTCGGTACTTCTGTTGCTAATTTGAAAGCTTTAAACAACCTTTCTAGCGATGCTATCGTTGTTGGGGACGTTTTAAAAGTTAAAGGTGAAGTGAAAGCTGCTGCACCTGCTCAAACTGAAAAAGCAGAAGCGCCTAAACAAGAGACGACAACACAAGCGCCTGCTAAAGTAGAAACGCCACAAGCACCTTCTATCAATACAAATGCATCGAGCTATACGGTTCGTAGCGGTGATTCTTTAAGTAAAATTGCTAGCATTTTTGGTACTAGCGTTTCGAAATTAAAAGCTTTAAATGGGCTAACAAGTGATAATTTACAAGTTGGGCAAGTACTTAAAGTAAAAGGCACTGTTCCTGCTACTAACGTATCGACACCAACAAATACGACTTCAAATACAAGCAAACCAAGTCAAAACACAAATACTGGTTCTAGCCAAGCAAGCTCAAGTTCGAGCTACAGCGCTTTAATTGCTGAAGCGCAAAAGCACTTGGGTAAAAGTTATAGCTGGGGTGGAAATGGCCCTACTACATTCGATTGCTCTGGTTACACTAAATACGTATTTTCTAAAATCGGCGTGAATTTATCTCGCACATCTGGTTCCCAGTATGCTCAAGCAACGAAAGTTTCTGCTGCTCAAGCGAAACCAGGCGATTTAGTATTCTTCGATTATGGTAGTGGTATTTCACACGTTGGGATTTATGTTGGTGGCGGTCAAATGATCAACGCACAAAACGCTGGCGTGAAATATGACAATATTTATGGAACTGGCTGGGGCAAATACCTTGTAGGTTTTGGTCGCGTAGCTAATTTCTAATTGGAACACAGTCTAAAGCTTCCTACAATGTGTAGGAAGCTTTTTTATGGAGTGATTAGATGGAAGAACTAACTTTGCAAGTGGCACCTAAATATGTGAAGCGATATCAGAGCGGGTTCCCACTCGTGCAGCGCGAAATGATTGTGAATTGGCCAAAGCAAATTGCGGAAGGACAAATTTTGCGTCTTGTGTCGCCGAATAAAGCGTTTCTTGGGAAAGCGTATTACGGGAAACAAAATAAGGGGGATGGCTGGGTTTTCTCCCGCAAGGAAGACGAAACGCTGTCTACCGAGTTTTTTCGCGCACTTTTACAGGAAGCGGTACAAAATCGGCAGGAACTTTTTCACGATGACACCACAACGGCTTTTCGCCTTTTTAACGGAGAAGGTGACGGGCTTGGTGGTCTAACGATTGATTATTATGATGGCTTTCTGCTTCTGCAGTGGTACAGCGCGGGGATTTACAGCTACCAAAAAGCGCTTTTGCGCGCCATGTTTGACCAACCTTTTGTGAAAGGCATTTACGAGAAAAAGAGATTTCTCCGGGAGGAAAACACACACGATTTTGTTGGCGGTGACGTGCCAGAATTTCCGTTACTTGTGAAAGAAAACGGCATGACGTACGCGACCTATTTAAATGATGGGTGGATGACGGGGATTTTCCTTGATCAGCGCAATGTCAGACGGCGAATCATGGAAGAATTTGCTAGTCAAAAAAACGTGCTGAATACATTTTCCTACACGGGCGCATTTTCCGTTGCGGCTTTGTACGGCGGCGCCTTAAATACGACAAGCGTGGATGTTGCAAAACGAAGCGTGACCAAAACGAGCGAACAACTTGTTGTGAACGGTTTTAATCCCGAAGAACAATCGATTTTAGTGTGGGACGTATTCGAATACATGAAGTTCGCCAAACGAAAAAATATGCTGTTCGATTTAGTCATCGCCGACCCACCAAGCTTTGCTCGTACAAAGAAAATCACGTTTAGTGTCGCAAAAGATTACGGAACGCTGATGGAAGAATTAATTAGCATTACAGCACCAAATGGCACCATCATTGCCTCGACAAACTATGCGAATTTTTCACTCAAAAAGTTTAAAGAAATCATTTCGGCTGCCTTTAAAGAAAGCAAGCGTACTTTCAAAATCCGTGAAACGCACACGCTTCCAAGTGATTTTAAAGTCCACCCTGAATTTCCAGAAGGCAACTACTTAAAAGTGCTCATTTTGGAACTTGATATCTAAACAAAAAAATAAGAGTAGGGAAAAATTTCCCTATTCTTATTTTTTTTGCGTTTTCGGTTGAACGAGTTTATCCAGCCAAATTTCGAGCTCGTCTTCTTCGGCTTCTTTTAAATGATGGCCTGTAAAAAAGCTATGAAACTCGACTTTATTCGAGATAGTTTTTAGAAAGCGTGTTAAGTTTTCTGCTTCTTCAATTGGTACTGCGATATCTTGCGTTCCGTGTGCCACAAAAAACGGTGTGTTTTTCAAAAGTAAATTTGGGGGTAAATCTTTTGTATAGGCTAAAAAGCGCGAACTAAGAAGTGCTGCACCGCTTATTTTGCCACCGTAACGTAACATTAAATCGAGTGTAACCATTGCCCCTTGGTCAAAGCCGACCAGAAAAGTATCTTTTTCATTAATGGTATCGTATTTTGTTATAATATCGTGCATAAATTGCAGGACTTCTTTTGAAACTTCATGAATTTCATTCGCGCTTGGTTCACCTTCTGTCGCCATGTGGTAAAAACCATAACTTGGGCCATATTCCACCTTACCACGAAGTGCAACAACAACGTAACGATCCATCATAATTTCTAAAACGCCTGGTACATCTAATTCGTCTCCGCCAAACCCATGGAGAGCAAAAATGACAGGAAAAGTTTCACCATCTTTCCTTCCGATTGGCTCATAAATATCATACGTAAACATAAATATCCCCCTATAATCAGCTAAATATAGTTATTCTTTACCCCCAAACTCCACAATTTATACATAAAAAGACTAGAATTTCTTAGTAATCTAGGTTAGGATAAAGTACAGTGCTTATTTTTTAAAAAAAGGAGGGAATTTTTTTGGAGAAAAATCGCGATTTTATGCTCGAAACTTGCCTAATGGCCGGTAAAATCATGATGGAGAGTGGCGCGGAAATTTATCGTGTGGAAGATACGATGAACCGAATTGCCGATGCTGCAACTCAAAAAAAAGGCGTTAGTTTTGCGACGCCAACTGGGATTTTCATGTCCGTTGAAGGCGAACACAACCTCCAATTACAACCGATTCCAACAAGAACTATCAATTTGGAAAAAGTTTCCCTAGTCAATGATCTTTCCCGCGAATTCGCGGCTAACCATATTTCATTAGAAGAACTAAATACCAGTTTAAAAAAATTAGAATACGATACACGCTTCTTCCCGCTTTGGCTGCAAATTTTATCGGCGGGTCTTGTGAGCGGCGCGCTGATGATTATTTTTGGTGGTTCATTAGTGGATTTCATTAGTACGTGTTTAATTGGCGCGACTGGCTTCATTATTTTTTACTACACGGCCGAATGGTTGAAAGTGAAGTTTTTAGCTGAATTTTTCGCCTCGTTTATTGTCGGTATTCTCGCTGTTTTTGTTGTACACGTTCATCTTGGCGTTAATTTAGACAAAATTATTATTGGTGGTGTTATGCCGCTTGTTCCGGGTGTCCCGATTACGAATGCGGTGCGGGATTTGCTGGCGGGGCACTTGCTTAGTGGAATGGCGCGCGGGACGGAGGCGCTTTTAACTTCTGGTGCGATTGGAATTGGGATTGCGGTTGTTTTCCGCTTTTTCACGTGAGGAGGGGCTTTCATGATTTTAACGATTCTTGTTCAATTTATTTTTAGTTATTTAGCAACGGTCACGTTCGCGATTATTACGAATGTCCCTAAAAAGGCACTGAATGCGTGCGGACTTACGGGCGCTTTTGGTTGGATGCTTTTTTATGCTTTAAATAAATTTGGTAGCGGAACGGTGATGGCCACAATTGCGGGCGCTTTCGTCGTCGCGGTGGCGAGTCACTTTTTCGCAAAATATAAGCATATGCCGATTACGATTTTCAACGTTCCCGGTATTGTGCCGCTTGTTCCCGGAAGTTTGGCTTTTCAAGCTGTAAGAAACTTTGTTTTGGGCGAGTATACGGTGGCAATTGGCTTTTCTGTACAAGTCGCAATGGTAGCTGGTGCCATTGCGGCTGGGCTAATGCTATCTGAGGTATTTAATCATAGTATTCGGCGTTTTAGGGAGCATAAGGAGAAGTTTTAAAAGAGCAGAAACATTCGTTTCTGCTCTTTTATTCTTGCAACAAACCCATCATCGCCTGATTTTGCTGTTGTTTCGCGTAATCAAGTGCGGTCATGCCGTTATTGTCACGCAATTCTTTATTTGCGCCACCTTCTAGAAGTTCCGCGACAATTTGTTGATACAGTTTGGAGCCATCTGTTAGTGCGACGGCTTCAATTAGCGCAGTGTAACCAAAATTGTTTTGATGGTCAATATCAGTTGACGGGTGAGCTAAAAGGAGTTTCACATTGTCTAAATGACCTTTTTCAGCAGCGGGAATCAATGCGTTGCCGCCGTATCGGTTCACTTTTTTCACATCTGGCGTTTTATTTTCTAGCATAAAAGTTAAAATTTCAGTTCGCCCCTGTGCTCCGGCATATAAAAATGGACTGTCTTGAATGCTGTCTTGCACGTTTATGTCGGCGCCGTTTTCCATTAAATAGATGGCCATTTCTGGATAATTTTTATGCGTTGCGATTAAAAGTGGGGTTTCCCCTTGCGCGTTTTGTTCATCAATGACCACATTCTCTTGATTTTCGACAATGTGTTTCACTGCCGCTAAATCATTGGCACTTGTGGCTTTAAGCAGTGTTCCGTCCACAAATTCAGCTTTTTCCATCGTTTTAACCTCCGTTTTCGTCTTTTCCGGTTTTAAATTCGCCTCATTTTGACAGGCAGCGAGAATCATGATGCTAAAAAGACTAAAAAATACTTTTTTCATGGTTATCACTACTTTCTAGGCATTAAATCGGTAACCCGAACCCCAAATAGTCTCCAAATAGGTCGGATTTTTAGAATCAAGCTCAATTTTTTCACGAATGCGCTTAATATGCACGACAACCGTTGAAGTATCACCAAAGGCGTCAAAACCCCAGATTTTTTCAAAAAGCGCTTCTTTGTTAAAAACTTGGTTTACATTTTGCATCAAAAATTTCAACAGTTCGAATTCCTTCGTTGTAAAGGTGACTTCCTCGCCAGAAACGTAAACTTTATGTGAACGGCCATCTAGTTCAATGTCGCGGATCACAATTTGGTCGGCACTCTCCTTCCGACTTGTTAGCCGGTCAAAACGGGCAAGGTGGGCTTTCACACGGGCGACAAGTTCGCTAGGGCTGAATGGTTTGGTGATGTAATCATCTGCGCCTAATCCGAGCGCCCTAATTTTATCGATGTCTTCTTTTTTCGCGGACACCATTAAAATCGGCGTTTCAATTTTTTCGCGGAGCAACTTGCATACGTCGAAGCCCGACAATTTGGGCAGCATGACATCTAAAATAATGAGATCATAATCGCCCTCTAAACCTTCTGTGAGACCAGATTCGCCGTCATAACGCGTCGTCACCGCAAACTGATTGATTTCCAAATAATCGCGCTCCAAGTCCGCAATATTTTGGTCGTCTTCCACTAATAATACGCGTTTCATTGGTTTCGCTCCCCCTTTTTTAGCGTAAAGAACATTGTCGTCCCAGCGCCCACAGCGCTTTCCGCCCAAATTTCGCCGCCATGTTCCGCAATAATTTCCTTCGTAATCGCAAGCCCCAAACCGCTGCCGCCGGTCATTTGGTTCCGGGATTTCTCCACGCGGTAAAAACGATCAAAAATCTTCGCCACTTCCGCTTTAGACATACCAACCCCATTGTCTTGGACGGAAATGATGACCTCCGAGTCCCCGCTACGCAAGCTCAAGCGGATTTCCTTGTTCGTTTTGTCCATGTAGCGCGTGCTGTTCTGAACGAGATTGTCGAGCACACGGCGAAGCTGCATCCGGTCCGCACGCACAAAAATGTGTTCATCTTTAAAATCACTTACGAGTTTGATGTTTTTTTGCGCCAGTTCAATCGTGTATTCGTCAACAAAATGCGTCAAAAAATCATAAATCGGAATCGATTCGAACTGAAACGGTAATTTATGCATATCGAGCTTAGAAAAAATAAATAGCTCATCAATTAGGTGGTCCACATGTTTCGCTTGACTATGAATGATACCGAGATATTGGTTTTGCCGTTCTGCCGTCTTCGCGACCCCGTCCTTTAGCCCCTCTACATATCCAATAATCGATGTAATCGGCGTCTTCAAGTCATGCGAAATACTCGTAATCAGCTCTTTTCGGTTCTCCTCGTACTTTTCTTTTTCCTTGTTCGCCTCATGTAAAGCTGACCGCAGCGACTCAAATTCATTCGCTAAGTCGTCCACTTCCCCTTTCGCATGGCTCGAAATGACGAGCGGCTCATTCAAGTCCCCGCCCCGCATAGCACTAACTTTCGCATTTAATTCCCTAAGCGGCCGAATCACCGACCGATTGAGCGACCGATTAAACAGCACAAGAAGCAAAATCGCAAGGAGAAGAATTGCGCTAATTAAAATAACGCCCCATTTCTGCATAAACTCGGAAAAACTGTTTTCCTGATTTAAAATCATCACACTACCCTTTTCTTGGTCTGGAAAATAGAAATCAAATTTTAAATAGCGAAATAAATTGCCCTTATTATCAATCGTCCCTTGGGTATAAATATTATCCGTGTCGAACTTAGGGGCGTGAACAAGAAGCGACTTGACAACTAGTCCATCCGAGTGATACAAAATTGAGTTTCCTCGTCTGATCACGATTTTTACCCCTTTTTTTTCATAATCCGTAATTTGCTTTTTTGTATCTGTCGTGAGTAATTTCGCCGGGTCATCTTTCGCCGTATTTCGCAAAGTGATGAGCGCTTCCTGCTCCGCAAATGTGATGGCTTTTTGCTCTGTTGCAGTTTTATAAAGCGTTGTCGGCACAGGCGCCTCGCCCGTTATTGCATAAAAAACCACTGCAAAAATCGCCATCAGCGCGAGGATAATAACAAACAGGCTTCCTAAAAAGGAAATTAAAAATCGTGAACGTATCCGCATTTTTCTCCCTACTTTTCAAAAAAGAACCGTATTTTACGGGCTCCAAATGATTTTCTGCTTTCATTTTACATGTCAAAAATGAACTTTTTATAAACTGGTGCTGAATAAAAAATAAATTAAATAACGTCAAAAACCTCCACCGATACTTCCTCATGTTTCAAATTATCCGAAAACCAAATCGCATTCCATTTTGGCTGACTACGTTCAAATGCCGTACGCACCTCATAGTCCTCTTTCGACGCATAATAAATATCCAAAACAACAAAAACATCATCGCCGTCCGTGCGTTTAAACATCTCAATTTTTTGATTCGAAACCTCCGAATGAAATTCCGGATTACTTCCAGATTCAGCAAATTTCGCCATCAGTTCCGGCAAATCCTTTTCTTTTGTCCGGTAAGTAAAGACAACTTTTATCATATCTATTCCCCCTAATTGTTCTTCTGCCTTTAGACTAGCATAAAAATAAAAAGGAAGACAGAATGAAGCTTCTATCTTCCTTTTTTCACAAGAGCTTACAAAATATAAATGTTCGGATTTCTAAAATGTTTTTTAACTTGGATATCTTCTTTTACTTCTGTATCTTAGTCTATTTTTAAAGCTCCAACCTATAATCGCCGTCCGCACGAATCATACAGTGCTCCGTCATTCGCTTGCATTTAAATACATCGTGTAGTATAGCATAAAAGGCATCAGAACCAATTGTACGCATAAACAAGTTGACATTTTAGTATCATTTCTTATATAATTGTCATAACAATGATTGTTATGACAATTATATAGGGATAGGAGTGTTTACTTTGCGTCAGGAGTTTGACAACCTTACTTTCAATACAACGGTAATGGCTAAAAACATGCATTTATACTTAACAAGGAACTTATCGGAATTTAATGTTACACCTGAACAATGGTCTGTTTTAAATGTAATTCAACAGAAACAGCCACTATCACAAAAAGAATTAGCTCAGTTTGTTCATAAGGATACACCTACTGTTAATCGGATTATTGATGTATTAGTAAGAAAAGAGCTTGTGACAAGCCAAACTAATTCTGAGGATCGTCGGAAAACACATATTAGTTTAACAAAAAAAGGAGAGAACGAAACAAATCAATTAAGATATGTTGTAGAAGATACTTGTAAAACTATATTTCGTCATATCAGCTCAGACGATTTGAAGCTGTGGCAACAAATTATGCTCCAAATCGACCAAAACATAAAGTAAGAAGGGATTATTTTGAATAAAAGCAGCAAATTATGGACGAAAGATTATATTTTTCTACTAATAGGAAGCCTATTTCTCTATATCGGATTTATGGTTTTTATGCCAACCTTACCAGCTCGGATTATTGAACTTGGCGGCTCGCAAGTTTCCGCGAGCCTTTCTGTTGGACTTTTTTCAGTTGTCGCACTCTTCACACGCGCTGTTTCAGGAAGTTGGAACGATCGTGTAGGCTCAAAAATTTTAATTTTGATTGGCATAGTTATTTTAATTGTATCGACTTTTAGTTTTTATTTTTCATCTGTGGTCATTCTAATTTTGATGATTCGGCTTTTACAAGGCGCCGGCTGGGGCATTAGTACGACCTCTATCGCGACTGGCGTTTCTTCTTTAGTTCCGCCAAATAGAATCGGCGAAGGGATTGGTTTTTACGGCTTAACGACGGCCTTAGGCATGTCTATTGCCCCTATTCTAGCCATTATCATTATTAATCAGTTTGATTTTAATTTTTTAATTACCTTTGCTTTACTATTTTTATGCGCAAATTTGATATTACTTTCACAAATTCATTTGAAAAAGAACAGCTCTGTTACTAAAACAAAATCTTCACTCATTGAAAAATCCGCTTTACTCCCAGCCTTTTTATGTCTACTTTTAGCTATCCCTCTTGGTGGCATTCAAACTTTTATGATGGTATACGGGAATGAAATTCATGTATCCAATACTTGGATTTATTTTTTAGGTCAAGCGATTACGATTCTCATCAGTCGCTTTTTTGCTGGACGGCTTTATGATGTAAAGGGGCACCGCTTTGTTATTATACCTGGCGTTTTAGCCATGATAGCAGGATTAATCGTTCTTTCTATGGCATGGAATGCTTTTACACTTTTTGTAGCCGCATTAATTTTCGGACTTGGTTATGGCATGACTCAGCCAGCTCTACAGGCGCTTGCAGTCGAACGTGCCGCGCCAGACAAGATTGGTGCAGCAAACGGTACTTTTCTTTCCGGTATGGATTTAGGCATGGCCATCGGGAGCTTCGGCTTAAGTATCGTTGCAACCTTTAGCAATTACTCCATCATGTACCTGTCTTCAATCGTCGCCCTCCTTGTTTTAGGGATCGTCTACTGGTTTACTGCAGGTACTTCTTCTGGGACTAAAAAGGGCGAGTCTTGATTTCTTTTTGTTCCTATCAGCCGCAGTTCAGCATTTTCTAACGAATTGCTTGGCAAATGAACCACCCCCAAAATTAGATTTTGGGGGTGGTTTTAGTTTGTTATCTCCGCGAAATATTTACCGTCGTGAATACAAATTTGTCATAGCGGTGTCTTGAAATGGAATATTCAAATGCGACGCCGTTGTTTAAATACACGGTTTGCTCGACGTCCATGACGGGATCGTCTTGTTGGCATTTTAAATATTTATGGTCCAGTTCATTAGATTTATCCGCACGAATTTGCTTGTAGGAACTCGCGATTTTATGGTTTAGTTTATCTTGGATATAGCTGTAAATTGAACCTTCTAAAACTTCTTTTGTGAGTCCGGGTACAATTTGTACGGGCATGAATGTGTGTTCAATGACATATGGTTCGGACGCAACACTTCTGACCCGCAAGATTTCATAGACCGGCGTTTCTTTTTCCACGTGAAGTTTTTCAGCGATTTTTTCATCTGGAAAAACTACTTCAAAGCGGAGAATGATGGTGTCGACTTTTTCACCGTTCACGAGTTTTGTAAAGCCGTTCACTTCTTGACTTTGAATGTGCAGCCGTTCGGCATCAAGTGCGGACTTAATAATAAACGTGCCGTGTCCGCGCTTTCTGTATAATAAGCCTTCTAACACTAAAACTTCCAGTGCTTTTTTCATTGTCATTCGGCTGCAGTCAAATTCCTTTGCGAGCGTCATCTCATCTGGAATTGGCTTATCTAGTGGGTATTCTTGATTTTTAATGCGCGTTCTTATTTCTTCGGCGATAAAGCTATATTTTGTTTGGTTTCCTGCCATTTCAGACACCTCATCTTGAGTCTTTTTTCATAATTTTACCATAAAATGAAATTAGGCTTCAAATCCGTTTTCGGAAGCGAGTGTTTTATACCATTTGCCTGATGCTTTGATTGTCCGTTTATAGTTCTCATCTAAGTTCACTTCGACTAGGCCGTAGCGATTTTTATAGGCATTTGCCCAGCTCCAGCAATCCATGAACGTCCATAGATGGTAGCCGAGACAATTGGAACCTTCAGAAATTGCTTTATGAAGCCATTTCAAATGCGACTGAATGAACTCAATTCGGTACGTATCCTCGATAAATCCTTCAGCGTTTCGATACCGGTCTTCGCCTTCAACACCCATCCCATTTTCCGAAATAAAGAAAGGAATATTGTTGTAGTTATCGCGAATGTTGATCGCAATATCATAAATCGCTTGCTCGTAAATTTCCCAGCCACGGTACGGATTCATTTTGCGGTAAGGCATTTCGTAGTTATCAAAAAGATGCTCTGGGACAAAAGGCGCGTCTTTATGTGGCATATATTCTTTTGCTTTAACTCTGCGCGGTTGGTAATAATTGACCCCTAAAATATCGATAATATTTTCTTTAATGATGGCTAGGTCTTCCTCTGTGTAATCCGGTAAGAAATTCTTCTCACGTAACAATTCGACGAGGTCTCTTGGGAATTCGCCAAGTGTGACTGGGTCTAAGAAGCTGCGATTGAAGATTAAATCTGCCAAGTGGGCTGCACGCAAGTCCGCTTCATTTTGACTGCGCGGATAGGACGGCGTCAAGTTTAAAATAATGCCGATTTTTCCGTCTTGCTTTAATCCGTGATACGCTTTGACAGCTTTTGCGTGCGCGAGCGTTGTACCGAATCCGACTTGCACCGCACGTTTGAAGTCCACAACGTTTGGATAATGCATATCATATAAGTAACCTGCTTCAACGGGTACAATCGGCTCGTTAAATGTGAACCAATGTTTGACACGGTCACCAAAAAGTTTAAAGCAAGTTTCGGCAAAGGTTGCATACGCGTCAATGACTTCGCGCGACTCGAACCCACCTTTTTCTTGCATCGACATTGGCATATCAAAGTGATAGAGGTTCATAAATGGTGTGACGCCTTGTGCAATCATTTCGTCAATTACGCGATTATAAAAATCAACGGCTTTCGGATTTACTTCACCGATACCATCTGGAATGAGTCTAGACCACTGAATCGATGTACGGAATGAATTATGCCCCGTTTCTTTCATGAGCGCAATATCTTCTTTATATTGGTAATAAAAGTTAGAAGTGTTAGCTGGGCCTACGCCATTAAAAAAGCGTCCTGGTTCTTTACTATACCAGTAATCCCAAATACTCGGTTTGCGTCCATCAACATCTGCCGCACCTTCTGTTTGCGGGCCTGATGCTGCACTACCCCACCAAAAATTTTCAGGAAATGTATACTTCATTTGAAATCCTCCAGTTCATTTTTTTCTTTTATTATACATGATTATTCTAAAAGTATAAACTAATTTATTTAAAAGTTTATATAAAAAAACCTCACCTGTTTAGATGAGGATAAAAAGACGTTAATTTTATGTATCTTACTTGCACATTTTCATTGCTATTTTTTTAAAATCCTTACAATGATGTAAACAAGAATTGCGATTATTGCGAGCATTAGAACGAATCCGACGATACTAAATCCTCCCATATGGTCACCTCTTTTTGATGTTATTTTTTCTATATATACCAAGAAAATTCATGAGGGAGGTACTTTTTCAAAATTTACATTTACAAACCCTCTTTTTTCCTCTAAAATAAAAAGATATCGTATATGTCCGAAAATAGGGTTCGGATGTTTCTACCGGGTTACCGTAAATGACCCGACTACGAGCAGAATGAATACATAGGGATCTTCCCGTATTTTTTTAGCTCGCCCTTTTTCGAATGTGATAAAAACAGGGAGGCTTTTTTTAATGGACAAATTTTTTAAACTTCGCGAGAACAAAACGAATGTAAGAACTGAAATTTTGGCGGGGCTCACGACGTTCCTTTCCATGGCGTATGTCTTGTTTGTGAATCCGACAATGCTTCACACTACGGGTATGGATTTAAAGTCGGTTTTCGTAGCGACGGTGCTCGCTTCTGTTGTAGGCTCACTTCTCATGGGTCTGATTGCCAACTACCCAATTGGTTTGGCACCCGGAATGGGCTTAAACGCCTTTTTCGCCTTCACGGTATGCGCACAGTGGGGAATTCCTTGGCAGACGGCGCTTTCAGGCGTGCTCGTCTCAGGACTCGTTTTTATTTGCCTAACTGTTTCTGGAATTCGCGAAAAAGTCATCAACGCAATTCCCGCTGAACTAAAATACGCAGTTGGCGCCGGTATTGGCTTTTTCATTGCTTTTCTAGGATTAAAAAATGCAGGTATAATTGTGGCGAATGAATCGACCATTGTCGCACTTGGAAATCTTCATTCTGGCCCCGTTTTACTGGCCGTTTTCGGCATCATTATTACGGTCATTTACATGACACTCAATTTGAAGGGCGCGATTTTCTTTGGGATGGCGACTACCGCCATTGTCGGCATGCTAGTCGGTCAAATCGAAGTGCCGCACCAAATTGTCTCCGCCGTACCAAGCGTGGCACCAACATTCGGGCAGGCTATCATCCATCTTGGTGATATTTTTACTCCCCAAATGTTAATTGTGATTTTAACGTTCTTCTTCATTGATTTCTTTGATACAGCGGGAACGCTCGTTGCGGTGGCGAACCAGGCTGGCTTTGTGAAAGATAATAAAGTGCCTCGTGCAGGACGCTCGCTTTTTTCTGATTCTGTTGCGACGGTTGTTGGTGCGATTTTCGGGACTTCAACAACGACCAGTTACGTGGAATCAACGGCTGGGGTTGCGGTCGGTGGTAGAACAGGGCTTACGGCGATTGTCGTCGCAATTTGTTTCTCCTTATCGCTTTTCTTCTCGCCGCTGCTTGGCGTAATTACAAGCGCCGTCACGACACCTGCACTCGTTATTGTTGGTATTTTAATGATTGGTAACGTGGCGCATATCGATTGGTCGAAATTTGAGGTCGCGGTTCCCGCATTCTTCGTCATCTTGATGATGATTTTAACTTTCTCAATTGCGACAGGGATTGCGATTGGCTTTATCTTCTACCCAATTACGATGGTGTTAAAAGGGCGCTATAAAGAGGTCCACCCCATCATGTATGTGATGATGGCGCTGTTTATTCTTTATTTTATATTTGTTGTTTAAAAATAACGCGAATAGACTTTGAGATTTTTTTCAAAGTCTATTTATTTGTTTAAAATTAGCTTTTCATTTGTCGACAGTTTAAAAATAAGGAGCTGACATATTACAATGTACGAAAGTAAAACGCCTACACCCGTAATGACATTTATGAAACTACTTCCCAGTTTTGCACCAATATTTCCATTTGCCAAATTGACAACATCGACATACACAAACGGATTAAACATTAGTAAAATGCCTGCATCTGATTCCATTTTGCCTAGTAAAAATCCCGAACTGAAAATAAGCAAGAATATAATAATGACGCTCAAAATATTATTTCTGCAAACTAAATTGAGCACAGTCAGTAAAGAAACTAGAAATAGCACGATAAATACGGCTATTATGACGGCAGCAGCTAAAACTTCACCTTCTGTGCCAATATAAAAATCAGCACCTTTTTGAATAATAGCTGGCATTTGGAAGGTTTTAAAACCATTTTTCAAACTTGGAATCAAGTAAGCGGCGGAAAGTGTTACAAGTAGAAAAATACCGCCAGAAGTCAAGGCTACAAGTTCTTTCGTAAGCAAAACATGTCTTTTTTTGATTGGCAAACTCCAGAAAAAGCGTAATTTCCCAGAATCAATATCAGAGCCTATGACGGTCAGTGACGCCAGTAAAAAGAGCAGCGGAAAAATATACGGAAAGAGGAATTGAAGCGCACCCAATGTAAAGCCCGAACCGTTTAAATGAAATTCTGTTCCGCTGTATTCAAAATTTCCTTGGTCATATTTTTCTTTTAAAGCAATTTGCATTTCGAGTTGTTTTTCGGTCATTTCCGTATACGTATTGCCACTTCTAACATCTTGCAACAAATTTTTGTCTTCTGTAATTTGCAGTTTCAGTCTTTCTTTTGATTTCCCTTGTTTCATTGCTTCTAACTTCGCTTTTGCCACTTTTAAGTCTCGCTCATATTCACTGAGAACTTGATTTTTTGCAATTGACTTGGCCGGATCCGCCTTCACACCTTGAATCGCCATCTCAATACTTTGAATCTCCTCTTGTTCACTATTTATCTCGTTCTCTTTTTCAAAATTAAATTGTGACTGATAAAAAACAAAAAGTATCGCAATTAAACTGACGATTAAAATAAGCAAAATGAGAAATAATTTTCGTTTCATTAATTTTTGCCATTCAAAGCGGTACATATTCCTCATTCGCCGCCATCCTCCTTCTGTTCATAAATTTCATGATATAAGTGTTTCGTTTTTTCATTTTGCAACAAAATATTTGCAACATCCACCTGTAAATCATTTAAAAGCCGTGTCAAATCTATTAATTTTCCCGCCGAAATTTTAACTATAAGTAAATTTTCATCTTTCCTATTAAGCGAGTAAATCGAGTTGTGGCTTTCTAACGTTTGAATCGCCTGCGCTGTTAGTCCCGTTTTCAGCGTGATTTGATATTCCTCCAGATGCTGTTCACCCACTTCTTCTGCTTGAACAATCATTCCTTGTTTTAAAAATAAAACGGTGTCCGCAATTTCATCTATATCTGACAAAATATGGGAGGAAATAAAAATTTGCTTCCCGCTGTGCTTCAACTCTTGGATACAAAATTTAAATTCAGTGCTTACAGATGGGTCCAGTCCATTAAATGGTTCGTCTAAAATTAAAATATCCCCATCTGCAACAAGCGCCATCGCAAATAGCAATTGTTGTTTCATTCCTAAAGAATACGTGCCAACTTTTTTATTTATAAAAGGCATTATATGTAATTTCTCAACAATCTCTGTTATCTTTTTCACATTCCCATACATCCGTCCAATGAATAGAAGATGATTCATCCCTGTTAAATACGAATATAAAATGCTGTTATCTTGCATAAAATAAAGCGTTTTATTATCCTCCGTAACTAGGATTTCGCCGCTACTCGCGCAAAGGACACCGCTCATAATCCGCATTAACGTTGTTTTCCCGCTTCCATTAGGCCCGACTAAAGCAACCACTTTTCCTCGTCCTAAAGAAAAAGTGATATCGTTTAGTATATTGACCTGCCTAATACTTTTCGCTATATGGTTCATCTGCATGTTCACTTACTCCTTCTACTATAAAGCAGGAATCTAGTGAAGTTACCAGATTCCAAGCGATTTATTAATATGTTTTCCAAGTTCTCGTGTAAGCTGTGCAACTTCCTGATTGGTACGCATAAAGCCGTTTTGTTTTTGTTGTGTAGCTTGCACCATTTTGGTAAGAGATTGTTCGATAATTTTTATTTCTCGTGAAATTTTCCACCCCAAAAAGTGTCCGATAAAACCCCTTTTCATAGTAGTACAAGACGCTTGATACTTGCAGAGCCTCTGCTTTTTGCCCTTGAAACATAAACACAAAGCTAAATCCTAACATCAAACTTAGAAGTACCTTCAAACCTTTATTTTTCTTTTTTTCTGTCATAATGCTTCATCTCCTTTCGTGTAATGATCCTACCTTAGCATAGATTTGTATCACTTGTAAACAAATAATCTGAAATATGTTTTTTTCAGCTATTTTTTAGTTTTTTAATGAATAATCTTACTTCGTGACCTTTTTTTAGTTGCTTTTTCACGCTGCTTTCTCTATTCTAAAAAAAAGGAGTGCTGCAAATGAAAAAATCAGATTTAATCCACTTACGAACAGGCGCACAGCGTATTTTAGCGCCTTTTGAAACGCCAGATGAAGTGGTCGCTTATTTTGGAGCGATGCAGGCGCAGAACCGGGCGCAAATGCTTTATGCGATTGCAAGTCGGACAAAAAATTCGAGTCGCGCTGAAATTGAGCGGACGCTCGCGGAGAATCAAATCATTCGCGGATGGGCATTTCGCGGGACGATTCATGCGATGCGCCCGGAAGATTATTTTTTGCTGAAAGAGGTTTACGGCGCGCGAACTCTTCAAATCTTTCGCGGTTATTGGAAAAAATTAGGGATTTCAGAAAGCGATTTTGAGCGAAGTAACGCTGAACTTAAAAAGCAGCTTAGCGATGGGCCTAAAACGCGCGCGGAGCTTTCAGCGAGCATCGAACAGCTTGAATTGCCATGTTCGGGCATTCCATTTGCGCAGCTCATTGCGAGGGCCAATCTAGATGACATTTTAGTTTTCCATGCGGATGCGAATACGTTTCAAAATACGGAATTTTTGGAGCAGCATAAAACAGATGCCACATTTGATGAGGCACTCCAAGAACTCGGACGGATTTATTTTAAAAGCCGCGGCCCGGCGACCATTCAAGATTTCAATTGGTGGAGCGGACTTCCGCAGACGACCATCAAAAAAATGCTTGCGAGTTTAAGCGGCGAACTCGTACAAGATGGCGACTTTTATTTTTACCCGGAAACGAAAAAAACGGCGACTAATCACACCGTTTTGCTCGCCGGCTTTGACGAATGGCTCATCAGCTACCGCGACCGCTCCGTGCATTTGCCAGAAGAATTGCAACGCGAAGTCATTACAAAAAACGGCCTCTTTCGGCCGATTGTCGTCCAAAACGGTGTTGTGAAAGGCACTTGGAAAGTAGAGAAAAACAGCATCGTGCATACCTCGGGCTTAAAAATTCCGGCGACGAACTATGACAAGTTTTCAGAAAAAACCGAGTAAGCTCGTCCAACATCACGGACGGCATGTGAATCAGACCCATAAACAAGCGGAATGCCTAGGTGTTTCGCTTGTTTGACGTACATCTCAGGCGGATATGTCGCACGGCAGTCCACTTTAAAAAGCCCCGCCGTATTGTAATCAAGCGCATAGCCGCTACGCTGCACAAGTTCCAGCACGTCGGTCATCACGTCGTCTGGAAGAGCTGTTTCTGTATTAAACGCGTGCCTAAATTTCTGACAAAGCGAAATATGCCCCAACCGCTTCGGCTTGAACGCCCCCAAATCCGCCAAAATCGAGGCTTTTATTTGTTCCAAATACGCGATTTGAGCCTCCCGAAAACCACCATAAAAATCGACAATGCCCGTTTTGTAATCTGCCGCGCTAAAATCGATTGAACGAATGCCGTCCTGCCCTTCCAAAAAATGCACGCTCAAAATACCATCATCTAATTCTGGCCCATATTCATTCAAAAAGTCGCGCGTAAATGCTTCAAACTGCGCCAAATAATCCACCTCAAAACCAATTTTAATTTTGAGATCGCTCCGATATTTCGCCCTAAGCCGCGCCATCTCCTTCAAATAATACGGCAAATCGCTCATCGCCATGCTCGCCGTTTCGTATGCCTCCCGCTCCCCTGCTGCCTGCTGATTAAAATGAGCCGGAAGTGGCATATGTTCGGTGACAGAATATGTATCAAACCCTAATTCGATAGCTCGAATAATGAAACGCTCCACTTCCTCCCTTGAACCGTGCGGACAAAACTCCGTATGCGTGTGCCCATCCCATTTCATGCGCGTCCCCTCCTTATTTTCCATCATTATAACATAAAACCATTTACAAAAACGCTTTAACATGCTAATATGCTAATAAGTTAAAATATCAGAAAGGAGTTTGCAGATGAACTGGAATTTAAATTTGCCAACTGGGACACGCGATAAGCTTTTTCGGGAAGCCGAAGCGGCCTACAAATTGGAGCACACCGTCCAAGATTTTTTCAAAAAGCGGGGTTTTATGCGCATTGAAACGCCAATTATCGAATTTGAAGATGTTTTTTCGTTAGAAACAAAGGAAACCCACTATCGTTTTTTTGATGAAAAAGGGAGAATGTTAGCCCTGCGCCCGGATATGACTTTACCGATAGGCCGTGTGGTACATACAACAGGCGTTTTGTTGCCGGTAAAGCTTGCCTATAGTGGGAAAATTTTTCGCGCGAATGCCAGTCACGGCGGCGACCGAAATGAAGAAATGCAAACTGGGATTGAACTAATTGGTTACGGCTCAAGAAAAGCGGAAGTGGAATGTTTGTTATCTGGGATTCGGCTTATGCGGGAACTGCAAATTCCGGATTTTCAGATGGAGCTCGGACATGCTGGTTTTTATGAGCTACTCCTTCAAAAATTAAGTTTAAGTGCGACGGAGGAAGTTGAATTTCGTAAGCTGTTACAAAATAAAAGCCTGTCTGACATGGAGGTCTTCGCAAAACAATTTGAGCCACAGTGGACTCGCTTTTTATGCGCCCTGCCAAGACTATTCGGGCAAGTTGAAACGACGATTTCAGAGGCGAAGGAATTGTTACCTGACGCTGAACTCTATGCACCACTTGATGAAATTTTAGAGATTGCAGCAACGATTAAACAGGCTGAACCAGATGCATTACTCACTGTCGATATTGGTTTAGTTCAGGAATTGCGCTATTATACGGGGCTCATTTTTCGCGGCTTTGCGAATTTTGCAGCGGATTATTTTTTAAGCGGCGGCAGATACGACCGGCTGTCGGAACATTTTGGGATGGAAAAGGTACCTGCGGTTGGGCTTGCCCTCCATTTAGATGCCATTTTAGCTCTCAAAGAGCGACACGGCTTAACTGAAAAGCTGGCTACAAAACGAGTGCTCATTCATTATGATTTAGCTGAACTAGGCGCGGCGGAGCGCTATTATCAGGAAAATCCAGATAGTACACTTA
The DNA here is from genome assembly GCF_900186135.1 of Listeria sp. ILCC792. Classification (NCBI taxonomy): domain Bacteria; kingdom Bacillati; phylum Bacillota; class Bacilli; order Caryophanales; family Listeriaceae; genus Listeria; species Listeria sp. ILCC792. The sequence goes on along the minus strand of NZ_FYBO01000008.1, from coordinate 14,757 downwards.
GCCTGTTAGACTCGGAAAACGAATCGATTGCTTTCGCGAGAAAATGGAAAATCGAGACTGTCGTTTCTTTCCAAAAAGAAGGTATGAAGGTGATTTTTGAGAGGGGTGAGCGGGTTTGAGGTTGAAGATTGCGCTAACGAAAGGTCGGCTTGAGGACGAGGCTGTGCGCTTACTTACTTTGGCGGGCGTTGATTGTACGGTTTTAGCGGATAAGAAGCGAAAATTGATTTTTCAAAGTGACACGGATGAAATTGATTTTTTCCTCGTAAAAGCGGTCGATGTGCTGACGTATGTGAAACACGGGGCGGCGGATATTGGGATTGTCGGGCGTGATATTTTGCTTGAGGCGGCGAGTAGTTATTATGAAGTGCTCGATTTGAACATTGGCAAATGCCAGTTTTGTTTGGCGGCTCCGCCTACGTTTGATCCGACTGACTACAAGCGAAAAGTGATTGCGACGAAATATCCGAACGTAACGGAAGAATTTTTCCGGGCGCGCGGCGAGGATGTTGAAATTATTAAAATCGAAGGTTCGGTTGAAATTGCGCCGCTACTTGGTTTGGCGGACGCTATCGTCGACATTGTGGAAACCGGCGCGACACTGCGTGACAATGGCCTTGTGGTTGTAGAGAAACTTTATCCGATTTCGGCACGACTGATTGTGAATAAGGCTTCTCTTAAGCAAAATAAAACGCGAATTTTTTCATTAATTGACAAGTTACAACTTGTTTTAAAGGAGCGGACGGCGAATGAAACGACTCACGGGTAATGTGGCAACTATTTTAAAACAATTGGAAGTGCGCGAACAGACGCATGCGGACGTAGGTGATGCTGTACGCAAAATTATTTCTGCTGTGAAAGAAGACGGTGACGCGGCTTTAGTTCGCCTGACAAAGGAATTTGATGACGTGGATTTGACGGCATTTCGGGTGAGCCAAGCTGAAATTGATGCGGCATATGAATCCGTGCCCGCCTCGCTTATTCGGGCGCTTGAAACTGCACGTAAGAACATTTCGGACTACCATGAAAAACAAAAACGCAGTGGTTTTTTAGACAGCGAAAAAGACGGGGTTATTCGCGGCATGCGTGTGACGCCAATTGATTCAGTCGGCATTTATGTGCCTGGCGGGACGGCGAGCTATCCTTCATCGGTTTTGATGAACGCGATTCCGGCAAAAGTCGCTGGCGTTGAAAAAATTGTGATGGTGACCCCGCCTGATGCGGACTTAAATCCTGCCGTACTTGCCGCTGCGAAAATTGCGGGCGTTGACGAAGTGTTCACAATTGGCGGGGCCCAAGCTATTGCGGCGTTAGCGTACGGGACAGACTCCATTCCCCGCGTTGCCAAAATTGTTGGGCCGGGAAATATTTTTGTGGCAACAGCCAAGCGCGAAGTGTTCGGTCAAGTCGGCATCGATATGATTGCGGGACCTTCTGAGATTCTTATTTTAGCAGACGAAACGGCGAATCCAGCCTTTATTGCGGCGGATTTGTTGTCACAGGCTGAACATGATGAACTTGCGCGCGTCACTTTGGTGACGACATCAAACGCGCTTATTCAAGCGACAGAAGACGAATTGTTGCGGCAAGTTCAGTCACTTTCACGGAAAACAATTTGTGAGGTGGCGCTTCAGAACGGGCATTTCATTTTGGCGGAGAGCACGGCGGATATGTTCGCAATCGCGAATGAAATTGCACCCGAACATCTTGAAATCCAAATGGAAAACCCTCTGCTTTATTTACCACAAATTAAAAATGCAGGTTCGATTTTCCTCGGTGCACATGCGACTGAACCGCTTGGCGATTATATCGCGGGACCAAACCACGTCATTCCAACGGCAGGCACAGCGAAGTTTTCCTCTCCGCTTGGCGTGGACGATTTTACAAAACGCTCAAGTTTTATTTTATATTCAGAAAATGCGCTTAAAGATGCGGCCAGAGATGTAATAGAGCTCGCTGAATCAGAAGGCTTAACCGCACATGCACGCGCCATTCAAATTCGATTGGAGGAAAGGCAAGATGAGAACTTCTAAAATAAGCCGGGAAACTGGCGAAACAAAAATCACACTAGAACTTCAGCTTGATAAACAAAATGCTTCTGAGATTCAAACCGGGGTTGGTTTTTTAGATCACATGTTGACATTGTTCGCTAAACACGCGCGCCTCAGTCTGGTCTGTCTCGCAAAGGGAGATACGGAAGTCGATTTTCATCATACAACAGAAGATATTGGGATTGTGCTCGGGAAATGCCTTGCGGAAGCGCTCGGCGATAAGGCGCAAATTAACCGTTACGGCAACGCTTTTGTCCCGATGGATGAAAGTCTTGGCCATTGTTCGCTCGATTTCTCGGGTCGGAGTTTTCTCGTTTTTGACGCCCCATTTGAACGCGATAAAGTTGGTGATTTCGACACAGAGCTCGTACAAGAATTTTTCCAAGCGGTCGCATCAAATGCTAAGATGACCCTGCACTTGCGCGTACTTTACGGGCAAAATACACACCATAAAATCGAATCGCTATTTAAAGCTTTCGGGCGCGCCCTTTCTGAAGCAGTCACGATAAACCCTGAAATCGAAGGCGTGAACTCCACGAAAGGAGTCCTGTAAATGATTGCCATTATTGACTACGATACTGGAAATACACGCAGTTTGAAAAAAGCACTCGATTTTGTGGGACTTTCTAGCCAACTTACGGCGGACCCGGCAGAAATACAGACGGCAGATGGCATTATCCTTCCCGGCGTGGGCGCCTTCCCCGATGCGATGGCCAAACTCGAAGAACGAAAACTTGTGACACCCATTTTAACGGCCGCAAAAAAAGGTACTCCCCTACTCGGAATTTGTCTTGGCATGCAGCTGTTGCTTGATTCAAGCGAGGAACACACGCTGACGAAAGGGCTCGGCCTGATTCCCGGAACAGTCAAAAAAATCCCCGAAGAGGCTGGCTTCAAAGTGCCACATATGGGCTGGAATCAAATTGACGTGCAGCAAGAAAATCTTCTTACGGAAAATTTAAACGGACGTTATGTCTACTTTGTGCATTCTTATTTTGCAGAAACGGATTCGGCTTATATTTCTGCTGTAGCAAAACATAGTCTAGCTGTGCCGGCGCTCATTCAACGTGAAAATGTATACGGGGCGCAGTTTCACCCTGAAAAAAGTGATACGGTTGGTTTGGAAATTTTACGTGGCTTTAAGGAGGTTGTGCGATGCGTGTCTACCCAGCAATTGACATAAAAAACGGCAAATGTGTGCGGCTGTATCAAGGCAATTTCGACAAGGAAACGATTGTGAATCCAAATCCGGTGGCGCAAGCTCTGGCATTTCAAAAATCAGGCGCTTCGTATTTGCATATTGTGGATTTGGACGGCGCATTAAACGGCGATCCCGCGAACCTCGCTTTAATCCAAGAAATGAGTGAACAAACGGGTTTACCGGTACAAGTTGGTGGCGGGATTCGTTCGATGCAGCAAGTGGCGGCGTATCTCGAAAGTGGGATTGCACGGGTGATTATTGGCTCAAGTGCCGTCTCCTCGCCTGAATTTGTGCGCGAGGCGGTGACTAAGTACGGCGAGCGAATCGCGGTTGGAATTGATGCTAAAAACGGCTTTGTTGCAACTGATGGTTGGCTGAACACGAGTGATATTCGCTTCACTGACTTTGCGGTTCAAATGGAAAAACTTGGTGTTGCGACGCTGATTTTTACGGATATTGGGCGCGACGGAACGCTCGCTGGTCCGAATTTTGAACAGCTTGCGGCGCTACAAAACGCAGTTTCCTGCGCAATTATTGCTTCTGGTGGCGTGAAAAATCAAGCGGATTTAATCGCGCTTAAAAAGCAAAACCTAGCGGGCGCCATCGCTGGAAAAGCGCTATATAGCGAAAGCCTCACGATGAAAGAAATTTTGGAGGTGGAAAACTAATGCTCACAAAACGCATCATTCCTTGTCTCGACGTAACAAATGGCCGTGTCGTCAAAGGCATCAATTTTGTTGCCCTACAAGACGTTGGCGACCCCGTTGAAATCGCGAAAGCATACAACAAAGCCGGTGCCGACGAAATTGTGTTCCTCGATATAACAGCCACAAATGAAGGGCGCAAAACGATGATCGATGTCGTCGAAAAAACAGCCGAACAAGTTTTCATTCCATTAACAGTTGGCGGCGGCATTCAAACGACCGCAGAAATGCAGGCGCTTCTAAAAGCTGGCGCAGATAAAATTTCATTAAATTCAGCGGCCATCAAACGCAAAGAGCTCATTTCAGAAGGGGCGAATAAATTCGGCACCCAGTGCATCGTCGTCGCAATCGATGCCAAGCGCGTAGAGGATTCGTGGCACGTTTTCACACACGGCGGCAGACATGATACAGGCCTCGATGCCGTTTTATGGGCAAAAAAAGCGGAAGCACTCGGGGCTGGCGAAATTTTACTCACAAGCATGGACGGCGACGGGACAAAAAACGGCTATGATATCGCCCTCACGAAAACGATTGCGCAGGCCGTCAAAATTCCTGTCATCGCCTCTGGTGGTTGCGGAAGCACCTCGCACATGGTCGATGTTTTCACCCAAACAGAAGCAAGCGCCGCACTTGCCGCGAGCATTTTCCACTACGGCGAGCTTGATATTCAGGACGTGAAACAAACACTCAAAAAAAACGCAGTGGAGGTGCGCTTATGACAATCGATTTTTCAAAAGGACTCGTTCCAGCCATTATCGTGGACGCCTCAGACGGCGAAGTTCTCATGCTCGCCTACATGAACGAAGAAAGCTACCAAAAAACGCTCGAAACCGGCTACACCTGGTTCTTTTCGAGAAAAAGACAAGCACTTTGGAATAAAGGAGCGACAAGCGGGCACGTGCAACGAGTCGCACAAATAACGGCCGACTGCGATTTGGACACCTTGCTTATTCGCGTCCACCAAACCGGGCCCGCCTGCCACTTAGGTTCGCGCTCTTGTTTCACAAATGAAATAAAGGATGTGTCGTCATGTTAGAAAAGCTATACGCTGAAATTGCGAGCCGAAAAACCGCGCCAAAAGAAGGCTCCTACACAACCTATTTGTTCGACCGCGGTTTAGACAAGATTTTAAAAAAAGTTGGCGAAGAAGCAACCGAAGTCATTATTGCCGCCAAAAATGAAAAAGCCGAATTGATTAGCGAAACCGCCGATTTGACGTACCACCTACTCGTTTTGCTCGTGGAATCTGGCGTCACCCTTTCTGAAATCGAACAAAAACTCCTTGAACGCGAAGGTCGCCTCAGTAAAACGAGCGACCGTAAGGAAATCCAAGATTTGTGACAAAATTGTAATGTTGCACCCGCAAATTGTAAGCCAATGAGCAGGATTAATTGCCACTATTCTTCTATACTTATTTTATCGGAGAAAGTTACTTTACCCAAAGAATAACTTGTGACTTTCCTGAGACAAACGACTTTATGTCTATTCATTAAGTTTCCCAATTATCCCTTGATTTTGTCTCAGAAATCACAACTCCAATTAACTCCCTGTTTTCCCATGCGTCCCCCCGCATGGGAATTTTTTTGTGCGCCCAATCATACAATATTTTCTTTGTTATGCCTATATATTTATTTTTTTCAGAAAATTTGTTTTTTTACTTGCCAGATATATTTTTAACATGGTAAACTTAACAACAAGAGTAATATAATTTCACATCCCACCAAACATATGCGGAATAATTAACATTCCGTGCAAGTTAATCATTTTCAAAGGAGTGTTAATATGGGGCAAACAACAATGGTTTCAGAAAATCGTCAAGCTGCTGAGCAATATACGGCGGAGATTTTTGAAACAATCAAAAGACGTAATCCAGAAGAAACTGAATTTCATCAAGCAGTAAAGGAATTTTTAAATGCGATTATTCCTGCGCTGGAAAAAGACCCTAAGTACCAAGAAAACGGCATTTTAGAGCGTCTAACTGAACCTGAACGCCTTATTACATTCCGTGTTCCCTGGGTAGATGATGCCGGAAAGGTACGAGTAAACCGCGGATTCCGCGTACAATTTAATAGCGCTATCGGCCCTTACAAAGGCGGACTTCGCTTCCACCCTTCGGTAAATGGGAGTATAGTAAAATTTCTAGGCTTTGAACAAATTTTCAAGAACGCCCTAACTGGTTTGCCAATCGGCGGTGGTAAAGGCGGTTCCGATTTTGATCCAAAAGAAAAATCCGATGCAGAAATTATGCGCTTCTGTCAAAGTTTCATGTCTGAACTCGCGGTGCACATTGGTCCAGATACAGATGTCCCTGCTGGTGATATCGGCGTATCCGGTCGCGAAATCGGCTATTTATTCGGGCAGTATAAAAAAATGACGAGCCGTTTTGACGCTGGCACCATCACTGGTAAAGGCCTCACATATGGTGGGAGCTTGACGCGAACAGAAGCAACAGGTTACGGTCTTGTTTATTTCACAAAAGAAATGCTCGCCGCAACAAATCAGTCTTTTAAAAATAAAACGGTTGTCGTTTCTGGCTCTGGTAATGTAGCCATCTATGCGATTGAAAAAGCCGAAGAACTAGGCGCAAAAGTAGTAGCTTGTAGCGATTCTGACGGCTATATTTTTGACCCAGAAGGTATTAATCTTAAAACATTAAAACAAATAAAAGAAGTAGAGCGTCGGCGCCTTCACACCTATCTTGAAAAACACCCCACTGCCGAATTTTATGAAAATGGCGATATTTGGTCAGTGCCATGTGACATTGCCTTGCCATGTGCGACGCAAAATGAAATTAGCGAACAACAAGCGAAAACGCTCGTTCAAAACGGTGTCATCGCTGTTGCAGAAGGGGCAAACATGCCGTCCACACTAGAAGCTGTTTCGGTTTTCCATGAGAATAAAATCTTATTTGGTCCTGCAAAAGCAGCAAATGCTGGAGGAGTTGGTGTTTCTGCTCTTGAAATGGCGCAAAACAGCAGTCGAATGAGTTGGAGTTTTGCTGAAGTCGATGACCACCTAAAAAATATTATGAAAAACATTTATAAAAACGCTAGCTTCGTTGCAAAAGAATATGGTTACGAGGGTGACCTCGTCGTCGGAGCAAACATCGCCGGCTTCCTAAAAGTTGCCGATACAATGCTTGCACAAGGCGTTGTATAAGAAAGAATCACTTAAGCTCCTATGCTTTCAGTCAGCATAGGAGCTTAAGTCTGTGCTATAATAAAGCGTGAAATGACTTTTTAACAGGAGGAATCGAATTTATGTCAAATAAAACCGCAACCGCATACATTGGTACATATACGAAAGTGGAAAGTAAAGGAATTTATCGCCTTGTAATGGACCGCGAAACGGGCGAAGTTTTAGAAAATAAGCACGCGGGCACAATGGATAACCCAACTTATTTAAAAATTTCAGATGATGAAAAATATTTGTATTCTGTAGCGAAAGACGGCGATAAAGGTGGCCTTGCTGCATTCAAAATTAATGAGGACGGCTCACTTGCTCTTTTAAATGAACAAGTAAAAACTGGCAATCCTCCTTGTTATGTTGATGCATCGGCTGACAATTCAATTGTTGTTTCAGCGAACTATCACTTAGGAACCATTTTAAGTTATCCAACTGAAAACGGCGCACTAGGCGCACCGATTTCTGAAATCGAGCATACCGGAAAAAGCGTACACGAACGCCAAGAAAAACCACATGCACACTTTGCTGGCTTTACGCCCGATCAAAAATTTGTCGTGACATGTGACCTTGGAACGGACTACGTGACGACGTATAGCGCGACGTCTGGCAAACTTGAAAAGGTGGCTGATTTGCTTCTCACACCTGGAAGCGGGCCACGAAACTTAGTTTTCCACCCAAATGCGAAGTACGTGTATATCATGACCGAGCTCACATCAGAAGTTGTTGTAGCAGAGTATAACAGCACGAGCGGCGAGTTGACGGTCGTTCAAACGATTCCATCGCTTCCGGCTGATTTTACAGCTGAAAACAAAGGGAGTGCGATTCACATTTCAAACGACGGACGCTTCCTCTATGTTTCCAACCGCGGTCAAGATGCGATTGTTTCTTTTGCGATTGATAAAACCGGACAATTGAGTTTGCTGGAAACGGTACCCGTTTTAGGTGTCGGACCGCGCGATTTTGACTTAGATAAAACTGGCGAAATCCTCGTTGCAACAAACGAAAACTCCAACAACGTTACTATTTTCAGCGTCAACAAAGAAACCGGCAAACTGACTTTACTCCAAAAAGATATCAAAGTTCCAGAACCAGTTTGCGTCAAATTCATGAAATAAGAAATATAATAAAAAGCATAAATCCAGCAATAACGCCATTTCTAGAGATGGGTTTTACTGGATTTATGCTTTTTTCAATTTATTTTTGTCCTGCTAAAATATAACTAGTGTCATTCACCGACTCCACGCGTATTTCTCCGTTTTCATACACCATTTTCGTAATGCTCGCGTTTTCAAGCATCGGGTTTACAAATTCCGGCGCCAAAATCGTCAAATAGGCGTTAATCGTCATTCCGTGCGCCACCACCAAGACGTGCTTTTCGCTTTCGCCTTGTTCCTGCTCGATCATTTTGTCTAAAGCGCGCATGAGGCGCGCCTCCATATCTGCCCAGCTTTCTGAAAGACCGGTTTCGTCAAGCTCACTCACAGCCTCAAGCACCAATTGGACCCCTTTTAAACCTAAATTTCGCATGCCTTCCTCTGGCGAAGCATAACCAAGATGTGCCATCACGGTGCTAAACATTTCCTCATTCGGCGAACCTTCAAATTTCCCAAAGCAAAATTCGCGCAAATCTTTTAGAATATTTTTCTCCAGATGGGTCTGTCCACTTTCCACTAAAATAATATCCGCCGTTTCAATTGTCCGTCCACGGTCGCTCGTATAAACCGCATCAAACGAAATATCTAAACCGCGACCTAAGTATTCTGCCACTTCCCGGCCTTCATTCGTCAGCGGCGAATCTGACCAACCTTGCACTTTTTCAAGTGTATTCAGCAACGTCTTACCGTGCCTTGTCATATAAAAAGTTATTTTCGAATCCAATTTTCTGTCGCCCCCTCCCTTTTATCTTAGCAAACTGACACCAAAAAAGGAACCGTTTTCAGGCTCCTAAATTTGTTAATCAATACCGCGCATTTATTTTTATTAAAAAATAAATATGTTTTTAGTCCAGCATACGAAGAAAAATTTAAATCTTCAAGTAACTTGGCATCCTAATCATCTTTATCCAGTTCCACAAATTGTTCCTTGAGTATTGCAAGTTGGAGTTTATTTGTTGAATCTCTGTATCATTTTACAACATAGTATATGGCTTTTAAGGATTCATTAAAACCTATCATTATTCACTTATATTTTCTGGCAATACTTATTAATACTAGAAAAGTATTTTCTAAAAATACAGTTAGTTTTTTTAACTATTGACAACTTGATTAGTGAGTTCACGCTTACTAATCAGGGCTTTACTATTCGACTCCAATCAGATAGTAGAGTACCTTTTTATTTTTGTGTAAATACTTCTATAAATTCTGATGGAATAGTATCTGCTAACCAAACTTTTTCATTTCCCAAATAAAACTTTGTTCCTTTCGCTCTAGCATTTTCTGTATTAATCACTAAAATAATCGGATTTTTCTCTTTTCTTTTCCCTACTAAACTAGCTGTCTCTATATCTTCGGATAAATGAACATATTGTCGAGACATGGGAGATAAACCACTCTTTTCAATTTCAGATAAAAGATTATGTGCAGTTCCATGATACAGAAATTTAGGAGGAATAGCTTCTTCTTTTACTATTTTCATTGGAACAGAGTGTCCATATAATGCTCGAATACTATCCTCTTTGATTTCATGCCTCTTTTTTTCTGATTTTTCAATCATTACTTTTAAATCATCAAATTCTACATTTTGCCATTCGGTAGACTGATGTAATGCTTGTAATAATTGGTCAATTGGTACCCAACCATTTTTATCCAGTTCTAACTCATATTCCCATGGAGCATGACGTAATGCATAAGAAACTTCTTTACTCAATTTTGTATAGTTTATTTTATTAGACAATTTCTTCCTCCCGATTATATTCAGTCATTGTTTTAACAGCAAATTCTACCCACTCCCATAAATCCTCAAATTCGCCTCTTTGTTCAAAACCTTCCGTAGTGAAATCATGAATTAATTGAACTTTATTTTCTTTTCCAATCTCAAAACAAGCTATATCATCATTATCATCTCTTCTTGCAAAGGGTATTAACTTTCTATTAGGATACCTTTCTTTCAAATCATAGTACCTTCTAGTTGCTTGACCTGACTCAATTAAATACCACACATCAAAATCTACCAAGTTTAATTCAATTAATTTGTTATAGGCTTCAGGGTATATAAATACGTCTTCTTCAATATAAAATTTTTTCATGACTATAAGCACATTCTTTCTATTTCATTTTTTCTAAATCAAACGACCCCATTGGATTGTTATTTCTAAAATCAGCTTTCTGTTTTCCAACTCGTAACTCTATAGCTTCTCCCCATGTTTTTGGAACGCCTTTTTTTGTCGTAAATCTATCGATTGTGGCTTAATCAGGTAAAGGTGTATCATAGCTTCTAACATTGGCTTGGACGTCTATTCCAACCTCTCTAGTTGCTGCAACTCTTGTGTTATCAAGAGTTGTCAAACTACCATCAGGCATTCTCACAACATCAATTGGGTCACCTTTCCAACCATTCGCTTTCATGCTAGCAATAATTTCATCTGAACCATTTACAGAAGTTTGACTGAACCTAATTTCCGAAGGGTTAGCATTTTCAATATTCTTTCCAAGTCCACTAGCTCCCTCATACGTCATACTCCCCCGAATCGCCGCAGTACTCAAGCCCAACCCCATCACCACATCCATCAGGCCACTTTCATTCAGCGTGCCTTTCACCGATTCCACATATGCTGATGCCCGAAGCGTGCCGCCAGCCATACCGGTGTATTTCGTGCCGTCCATGATAAAGAAGTGGAAAAAAGAGAATAATGTCTCTTCTAATCCGTAAAACATTATAAAGAAAGTCAATAGACCGCTAGGCTCTCCTAACATCACTATTGACTTTCTTTAGCGGACATGTCAGTTTGTTAGTACCCGAGGCACTCACGAAATAGCTAGTACCTTGACTTGTCCCTTGAGCCTCTTAAGCATAACATGTCCACAGTTTACACTAAATATTTAAATTTATTCTTTCAAACCTTTTCTACTTCATCCTTAGAATCTAGCAAAATAACATTAAAAAATTGCCTTAAAAGGAGCATGTCCTGTTTCTGCATTTCTCAATAAGGTTGGTTTTCTGAAACGTAAACTCGTCTCTAATTTAAATATAGCAGTATCTTCTTCCATTTCATAAAAAGATACATTTATCCAAATTGGCACAAGTGGTTGCAAGCCAGCTAAAATTCCTACCGTTTGTTTTACTGGGATTTTTTTTCCACCAATATTTTCTTTACTTAAAATATTCAATCTCATATAATCATCTTCGGTACTTAGTGGTTTATTTTTTTCTTGTACTGGAACAATAATAAACTTACAATCATTAAAAGATACATTCTTTTTTTCTCTAATTTCCGCTACCGTAGCAATTAAGTTATTTTTAAAAATTTCCTTATTCATCTGAGTAACTTTCTCCACATTAATCTCCCCTTAATTATTTAATTTTCAATTTAATACTTGACACTAAATTAACTTCTGCCAAATTAACATAACCAGAACTCGTCAAATTAATATCATATATTTCTAACCAACTATTATTTACATTTAGCCCAACACCTCTAAGGGCATTTGGAGATAATATTGCTTGGTCGGGACTTGGGGTATAGTGTCCTGACCAATTCGTAATCCTTCTAATTTGACCAGTTGTTCCATTTATTTTTAGTTTTCCAGCAGCCTGAACAGATTCGCCATTAGCTAAAAATGAATGGCCGCTTCCTAATTTTAGATTCCCATTTATATCAATAATAAAGTCTACTGTTTCAATACCATTTAAACCCTTAATATTCCCGTTTTTTATGGTGAAATTATAAGATTTTCCTAACTGTGCTTCATTCGGATATCTATTTGATATTGTTAGAATTGGGTCAGCTCCACCAGTCTTCCCATACGTCATACTCCCCCGAATGGCTGCCGTGCTCAAGCCCAACCCCATCACCACGTCCATCAGGCCACTTTCATCCAGCGTACCTTTCACCGATTCCACATACGCGGATGCCCGAAGCGTGCCACCAGCCATACCGGTGTATTGCGTGCCGTCCATATAATAGGTGCCGGTTTTCCACGATTCAGTGATTTTTTTGTTTAAATCCTCATTCGTGATAATTTGGTAGTCACTTGGGTCTAAGTACTTTCCTGCCTTGTCTAAGTATTTCTTCAGTTTCGGGTCATTCACACCCACTCCGTTTTGTTCAAGCAGCCACATCACTTGCGGCTTTCCCTCCGCATCGTAGTACACCACTGCCAAAACTTGATAGGCTTTCAGCGCTTCGACCCGTTTTGGGTCTACGCCGCGAACGGTATTAAGCCGCTGTTTCAAGGCATCCATCGACTGGGTATAGCCTTTCGGATATGTATAGGTGCCGGTTTGGGCGTTAAACTCGACTTCCTGCAAGAGTTGCCGCATCGTTCTTTGCGCCGTCATCACAAGCGCTAAAAGTTCTTGGAAAAAGTGGGTATGACTTTGCTCAAATTGTAAATAGTTTTCCAGAATTTTTTCTTCTTTGACAATGTCTAGTTATTTGACTTTAAAATAATTATTCCAATCTTGCCTAGATATTAGATTTTCTATACCAAAATCAGTTTTCAGAAAGCTTCGTCCCACTTATTTTCTTGATTGCCATTCTCCTAAGTTCCTTTTTTTATTCAGATAGCCAAGATTTATATGTCTTACATGCCCTCAGCAGGGAATGTTTGTTTAGCTTAGATACCACTATTTGTAACAGTCCTAGCTTGATATACTTTCATGTTACTTAATCCCTTTGATGTTTGTTCCCATCCAGCTCCTGTCCACTTAACAAGCCGTCTCTCATACCAAGCAACACAATGATTTTATACTTTTGAAAGCAGTTAAAAAGATATGAGTATGCTACTCTTTTTACAGAGTTAGTTTTCTCATATCTTTTTCGGTAGTACAGCTTCTATACAATGAATACAGCTAGCTTTTAGCAACTTGATTAGTGAGTTCAAAGCTTTACTATCCGACGCCAATCAGATAGTAACGTGCCTTTTTATTTTTAATGAATTTCTTCATTCACCATGTCTAAAAGAAATTCTCCAAAGTTATTGTATAAAACTTCATTTTTTTGTGCGTCTTCAGAAAAACCTGGGAAGTATGATGTTATTTTAGGTTCATTTTTCTCATTCAAATCCTTGTAGTTTAAACAATACATTTCTCCCATCCCAGTATTATACAAAATAACTAAATATTTTGGCATATTTACTAATTTCCGTTCATTTAACGTAGACCAAATAGTATCTGGAACACCCGAATTTTCAAAATCCTCTCTAAAAACACCATAGATTTCAATAGAACCAAAAGTTAAAGCACCAAAACAAGATAAGAAAAGTTTATAATCTTCGGGGAATTGTAAATCAAGAACTGTCTGAGCTTTTTTTATAATATCATCCGAAGCTCCCCCAAAAGCGTCTACTAAATCTTGATTCTCTTCAATTAGTTCTTTTGCTTTATTATACTCTCCACTCATTGTAATATCTCCTTTATTTAAAGTCTTTTGCTCTATTTTCCCAATAATCCGAACGCCATTTATTGAAAGACTTTCTGTCTATTCCAGACGGAACTGAGTTAGGATTAATATGAATTGTTTTAGAATTAGTTTGATGGAAAGATTGCTCTACCTCAGCAATAGAACTTATATCTCGTTGAGTCATGTGATGCAAATTCACTGGGTTTCCATCTGGTCCTAAAGGTGCCAAACCTTGTTCCATTCTTTGAAGGTTTGAGCGTCCTTTAACGTCTACTCTATTAATATCAATTATACCATTTCTTTGATAAACTTTGGTATCTTTAAAATCAACATCTTTTTTCCAGTATTCTCTAGTTTGAGAATAGTCTTTAGGTACCTTAGCCCCACTAGCTCCCTCATACGTCATACTCCCCCGAATCGCCGCCGTACTCAAGCCTAGCCCCATCACCACGTCCATCAGGCCACTTTCATCCAGCGTACCTTTCACCGATTCCACATACGCTGATGCCCGAAGCGTACCACCAGCCATACCGGTGTATTGCGTGCCGTCCATATAATAGGTGCCGGTTTTCCACGATTCAGTGATTTTTTTGTTCAACTCCTCATTCGTGATAATTTGGTAGTCACTTGGGTCTAAATACTTTCCTGCCTTGTCTAAGTATTTCTTCAGTTTCGGGTCATGCACACCCACTCCGTTTTGTTCAAGCAGCCACATCACTTGCGGCTTTCCCTCCGCATCGTAGTACACCACTGCCAAAACTTGATAGGCTTTCAGCGCTTCGACCAGTTTTGGGTCTACGCCGCGAACGGTATTAAGCCGCTGTTTCAAGGCATCCATCGACTGGGTATAGCCTTTCGGATATGTATAGGTGCCGGTTTGGGCGTTAAACTCGACTTCCTGCAAGAGTTGCCGCATCGTTCTTTGCGCCGTCATCACAAGCGCTAAAAGTTCTTGGAAAAAGTGGGTATGACTTTGCTCAAATTGTAAATAGTTTTCCAGAATTTTTTCTTCTTCCACCGCTTCAACAAGGTCTAGCCGTAATTGTTGGACGCGTC
>NZ_FYBO01000006.1:0-150294 GCF_900186135.1 Listeria sp. ILCC792 | reverse complement strand
AAATAATCCGCCGAATAACGAAAGGCGCTTGCTTGTACCGCTTGAATACGAGCACGCATGGTGGCATTGGCCTTTTGTAAGGCTTCTTGAAAGGCACGTACTTCGGCAATACTAATCCGGCTCATGATGACAACGCCTTTCGAAGCTCGGCTTGTTGCGCCTCTAGCTCTCGTAAAGTTTGTTTAGCAGCCGTCATTTGGTTCGTGACATCGCCCCTTTGTTCTTGTATGTTTTGCCGCCAATCGCGTTGTTCCCTGTACTGGACCTCTTCGGTATACATATGAAAGCCCGTGGCACGCTCCCCTTGCCAACCCTCCCGCAGAAGTTCACGCAGTTCCTCTTGTTCCCGCTGAATACGCATATGGTCTTCTTCCAGCCATTCCAATTGGTTCTGTTGATTTTGAAGCATATGTAACCCGTCTTCCATGTCGCTTTCTTGCTTTCGTAACGCCTGTAGCGCTTGTGTGTTTCGCTCACTTTTCGCATCCATCAGCGCAGCCCCATCCCTTCGATGGCTTGTCCTGCCGCTTGATCTTGTTTCGAAAACGCTTCGCCCATTTTCTCTAAACGTGCCGCATCTTTGTCCGCAAGCTCTGAAAACTGATGCATCATCTCAATCGATTCCATAATCGCGGTTCGGAAATCATTGATGGAGTTCGCATAGGAATCGCGCATATTCCCAGAACCCCACGGATGATAAGGATCCCCGCCGCTTGCCTCCCGTAGGTCGCTGGCATGGGTCCGCAATTCGCTTTCGCTAATTTGAATTTTAATCATGTTCATCACCTCTTGATTGTCTTATAAATACATCCTTTAGTATAGCATAAAAAGATATGATAATAAATTGTACACAGATAGTTTTCTGCTATAAAAATGGCCACAAAAAAGGAACCTTTTTCAGGCTCCTAAATTTGTTAATCAATACCGCGCATGTATTTTTTCAGCATTGGTGACATTAAGAAGAGTAGTACGGCGAATCCAATGGCAATAAAACCAGTGATTCCGAAATAAGCTACTTCCGTGTCTGCGCTGAAAAATTGTGTTGCTTGTGCGTTAAATGCTTGTCCCATGCTGTCTGCTAAAAGCCATAAACTCATCGTTTGTGAAGCGAACGCCGCTGGGGCAAGCTTAGTCGTAACGGAAAGTCCAACTGGCGAAATGAACATCTCGCCGACAATACATATAAAGAAGCTCGCAACAAGCCACAGTGGACTAACAAGCGTTGTCGTGTTACCGTTTATTAGGCCTGGGAACATCATAATCACGAAAGATAACCCGGCGAAAAATAAACCAATTGCGAATTTCTTCGGCGTTGATGGCTGTCTGTCCCCTAATTTCATCCAGAGCCACGCGAACACAGGTGATAAGATGATGATGAAAACTGGATTTAATGACTGAAAATTGGCGGGATTTAAAGTAAAACCAAAGATGTCTAGTTGCGTTCGTTCAGCCGCAAAAATCGCGAGCGTCGTCGAGCCTTGCTCTTCTATCATCCAAAACAAAACGGCGATTAGGAATAGCGGAATATAGGCGTACAGCCGTGAGCGCTCTTCTTTTGTCGTTTTTTTACTGCGAATCATCACGACGAAATAGGCGACTGGAATGCCCACGCCTAGAATGGTCACGGCAAGGATAATAGTATTAATCGTGAAGCTGCCCGTAACGAATGCAATGGCCGCAATTAAAGCGCCGATTGCAGCCACTAAAGCGAGCGCAAACCAAATGAATTTCCCTTTTTCAGAGTTTGACATGGGATTTGGCACTTGTTTGCCGGCTTCTTTTAAATAAAGTTTTCCTGTGATGACGTATACGACTAGCCCAATTGCCATCCCAACAGCAGCTACACTAAAGCCAGCGTGGAAGCTATCTGTGGCGCCCCAAATACCTGAAACGATGAACGGAGCAATAAACGCGCCTAAATTTATTCCCATATAAAAAAGACTAAAACCTGCATCGCGTCGATTATCGCCTTTTGCGTATAAGTCCCCCACAACATTCGACACATTCGGTTTTAAAAATCCTGTCCCTAAAATGATGAGCACCATCGAAAAGAACAGTGCCGTCGCCCCCATAGGAAGCGCAAGAACAATATGCCCGGCCATAATCAAAACGCCGCCCCAAAAAATCGTGCGCCTTGAACCGAACAAGCGATCAGCCGCCCAGCCGCCGATTACCCCAGACATATAAACTAATGAACCATAAATCGACATAATTGCTGTCGACGTCCCTTGACTAAAGCCAAGTCCCCCATCTGACACTTGTGTGTACATATAGTAAAGCAACAACGCACGCATTCCGTAGTACGAAAAGCGCTCCCAAAATTCGGTGAAAAATAATGTCGCTAAGCCTCTAGGATGCCCAAAAAAAGTTTTTTCCCTCTGTTCAGTTTCCACCCTACTTCACCCCTTTATTTTGATAAAAAAAGGCCATAATTTTATAATTATGACCTTCTGTCTGCGAGGATTATTCTGCTTTTAATGCTTTCTCATAAATCGCTCGACTCACTTCAAGCGTTTGATCGCCGCGCTCTGAAATCGCTGTTAGCTCATGACTTTCAAGTTGACTGACAAGCGCCTCTACAACTTCTTCCCCTAAACCATACTCGCTGAAATAAATCGGGGCACCAAGTGATTCGAAAAATCGCCCAGTGTTCGAAATAGCCTGTTTGACTTTGGCTTCATTACTACCTTCCGTAATATGCCACACGCGTTCCGCATATTGCACAAGTTTATCAAATTTTTCCTTTTTCCGAATCGTTAAGAGTGCCGGCAAAACAATCGCAAGTGTACGCGCATGATCAATCCCGTAAAGCGCCGTAATCTCGTGCCCAAGCGAATGACTCGCCCAGTCGCCTGGAACCCCCTTATTAAGCGTCCCGTTCAGCGCATTCGTCGCCGTCCACATGAAATTCGCTCGCAAATTGTAATCATGATTTTTTTCATCAATCACACTCGGCCCAATCTCAATCAACGTTTGTAGCAAACCCTCCGCATAACGATCCTGCACCATCGCCCCAACCGGATACGTCAAATATTGTTCCATAACATGCACAAATGAGTCAATCACGCCATTGGCAAGTTGCCGCTCTGGAAGCGTATATGTAAGCTCCGGATCAAGTAGCGAAAATTTCGGAAATGTCACTGGACTCCCAAAACTCACCTTCGCCTTTTTCGCTTTAATCGTCACAACCGCCCCACTATTCATCTCAGAACCCGTCGCAGGAAGCGTCAAAACCGTCCCAAACGGAAGCGCCTCTTTTACCGGTTTTGCAGCACCAACGCCGTTCCCAAAAATATCAATCGGGTCGCCGTCAAAACGCGCCGCAGCCGCAACAAATTTCGTCCCATCAATGACAGAACCGCCGCCAACCGCGAGCAAGAAATCATACCCTTCTTTTTTGACTAAATCAACCGCTTGAATAAGCGTTTCGAACGTCGGATTCGCCTCGATACCACCAAATTCACCTGTCGTATGCCCGTGAAGAGCCTCGCGAACCTTCAAAAGCGTGCCAAATTTTTCAACGCTCCCGCCACCGTACAAAATCAAAACCTTCTTATCCTCCGCAATTAAACCCGCCAGTTCAGAAAACCGGTTTTTCCCAAAAACAATATGCGTTGGATTATAATAATCAAAATTCCCAATCTGTTTATTCATCATCCTGCTCCTCACTTTCCTATCTTAAGTATTAATACACCTTTTCAATTCTCTTTAAACATTATAACGCGCCGTAACTTATTTTACGAAAAAAACGCCAGCCATAAAGCTAGCGTTTTACATAAAATCAAGTAATCTATTTTTAAATTTCTCATAAAGCAAAGTACCAAGGCACCGTTATCAACCAATAATTATAATTAATGCCCCTCTCCCTTTTCTGGGACGTTTTATATTCACGAATCACTCGGCATTTGCGACTTCGAAAGTCGTTTTTCAAATTCATACAACCCACTCGGAATCACCTTAAAAAGTGGTGTCATTTCACCATCTGAAACCGCAATCAAGTCGTGCATCGCGCGCGAACAAATCGTATAAAGCAATGTTTTGTCTGCGCTAGTTGGATAGGATTTTTCCGAAGCATCAAGAACAATCACGCTATCAAATTCTAGCCCTTTCGCTAAATAAGACGGGATAATCATAATGCCTTCAGACAGTTTTTGGTTGCCTAGATGCACAAGTTTAACGTCCATTTTTCTATACAGTGATAAATAAGCAGCTTCACAAATTTCTTGGTTTCGCCCAATAATCGCTACCATATTAGACGTTTCTTTTAATTTCAATGCTTCTTCTTGCAAAACTTCCATCATCGCCACAAAATTTTCCGTTTCAATAACTTTTGGCACATTTCCTTGCCGTGAAAATGGAATAATTCGGTCCGATTCCGTCATAATTTCCTTCGTAAAATTCGTAATTTGTTCCGTAGAGCGGTAGCTTTTCGTAAGCTCAACAACCGAAGTTCGCTCGGCATCAAAAAGCGGTGCAATTTCTTTTAACAGCGACTTTTCATCTTTCTTAAAAATCGCTTGGTTTAAATCACCCAAAAGCGTAAACTGGCTACTTGGAAAAATTGATTTTAAATAAGCAATTTGAGCTTTTGAATAATCTTGAATTTCGTCAATAAAGACAAAACGCATGATGCGATTAATTTTTTTGCCCACAATTGCGTCGTTTAATTCGAGGAACAAAACAGCGTCTTCAAGCGCCAGTTTATTTTCATTTAAGCTTGCCACAACACGATGAATCTCCGCATTCCAATCGGCTTCTGAAAGTCTAAACTCCTGTAAATCAAACAGCCGCGGCGCGTATTGCATAAAGTGACCAAATTGTTGTTTCACATGCAGAAACTGGTTTTTCTCGACAGCCTGATGCAATTTTTTGAACTTCAAACGGACAATTTTTTTCGCCAAATAGTCCTGTTCGTCATCAAAACTTTGGAACTCGAGCTTCGTCGGAACAAGCGCACGATACTGCTCCTCGCTAAGAAGTTCCATCTCGTCTTTCACCCACGCCTTCTTGGCTTCCTCATTCGCAATCGTGTATAACTTTTCTCGAAGAATTTTTTTCGTTTCTAAAAGCCTTGCGGGCATTTTATACCGTGGTGTTGCGTAAAAAATCGCTTTGATATCTTCCTTAGAAAGTACCGTTTCCCCGCGAAATTTAATATCTTTAAACCGCAAACCGCCATTTTGCAGGAGCGACACGTATTTTCCAATTAGCGTCATCAGAAACGTCGATTCTTTTAAAAGCATCATTTCCTTGCGCGCATCGTTTGTTTCATTTTCAAACTGTTCAAAAAGGCTTTCGACGTCTAGTTTTCCCAACCGTTTCGCAGTGAAATCTTGAAATGTCGTTTGAATCATGTTTTTCTCGCCAAGTTCCGGCAAAACATTCGCGATATAATGGTTAAATAAGCGGTTCGGCGAAAAAATCATCATTTGCTTTTCATCGAGGCCGTTTCGGAAACGGTAAAGTAGGTAGGCAATGCGCTGTAAAACTGCTGATGTTTTGCCACTTCCTGCTGCCCCTTGGACGAACAATAAATCGCTTTTTGTGTCCCGAATAATGCGATTTTGTTCCTGCTGAATGGTCGCTACGATATTTTTCATTTGCAAACTAGATTCGCTGCCGAGCACATCTTGTAGCATCTCGTCGCCAATCGCGTCATTTGTATCGAACATGGACTCAAGGCGCCCATTTTTTATTTTAAATTGACGTTTTAATAACACATCAACGGTTAATTTTCCTTCTGGCGTTTCATATGTGGATTTGCCAATTTGGCCATCATAGTAGACACTTGAAATCGGTGCGCGCCAGTCATACACTAAAAACTGATCGGATTCATCAAGCGCGGAGCCAATCCCGATATAAATTTTTTCACGTGGTGTTTCCTCGTCACAAATATCAATTCGGGCAAAATAAGGCGAACTTTTCATTTTATCAAAAACCGTAAGTTGCTTTTCTCCGTGTTCATAATTTCGCTCGCGCTCTCTTAAAAAATGTTCTTGCTGGCGAATACTGATGTTTGTTTCAGAAACATCGTCTGGCTCTGCTAAGTTCACACGCACATCTTCCCAAAAATTGGACCGAATGTCGCGAGCCTCCTGCTTCACCGATTTTAATGATTCTTGAATTCTTTTTTGTTCCTTTTCGATCTCTTGAATCGTATAATCAATGCGGCTTTGCTCATTTTGTTCTTCTTTATTCATAAAAAAAGCCTCCCAAATTCGTTGACAAAATCAAAAATAAAGTGTATAGTATTATAGTAGACTAATTGTGCTTACTTTTAACACTATTTGTAATAGCGTTTTTCAGTATAACACAATTTCATAGAAACAACAACTAACCTTACGAAGGTTTTTTATTTTGCTCAAACAAGGAATGCGTCTTTACGTATTCCTTTATTTTATTGTCCATTACTGTTTATACTGTACTAACCACGCGCTTTAAGCTAAAATAGAAATAGTGAGAAAATAGAATGGAGTGACCGACATGTTAATCAAAAATCTTTGCATCCCAAAAGCAAAATTAACGACTGTTCCTGAAACCGCAACTTTACAAGAAGCCATCCATTTGCTTGAAGAATCTGGCTATCGTTGTGTTCCTGTTCTTGATACAACAGGCGAAAAGTTTCTAGGAAATATTTATAAAATGCATATTTATCGCCATGCCGCAAATGGCGGGAGTTTAACAGATCCTGTAACGTCGCTATTAAAAAATGCAACGAAACATATTAGTGTAAACTCTTCGTTCTTCCAAGTGTTCTTTACCATCAAGGAACTGCCTTATATTGCTGTTTTAAATACAAATGGTGATTTCTATGGTATTTTAACACATGGAAAAATGCTCGGTCTCCTTCAAGACGCTTGGAACGTTGACACGACTGGTTATGTCCTGACCATAGCAACAGGCGAAGTACCTGGCTCTTTAACAAAAATCACGAAGATTGTGGATAAATATACGAATATCTCGAACGTCATCACGCTTGATAATCAATCTGAAGATTTAATTCGCCGCGTCCTCGTTTCATTACCAAACAGCGTAGACGAAAAAATGAAAGACGATATCATCGCTCACTTAGACCGCAAAGGCTTCCGCGTTGTGGAAATCGAAAAAGTTGAGCGTTAACACATCAAACTCTAAACTTAAGCCAAACAAAACGTACCACGCACAATCAGACTGATGACAAATAGTGAGATTCTTACGCATTGCCGAGTACCGCACCGGAGCGTACTTGAGTACGTGATGACTGAAAACAGGAAGGGCGTAGTTTGCCCGACCATGTGAGAAGTTAGGCGGAGCGGAACGGAGGCAAAAACTCCGAAGATTGCTGTTTGTCATCAGTCTGGAACCCCCTTCAAATTGAAGGAGGTTCTTTTTTTAGATGACTAATCGGATACGGGCGACCTTGGCCGTCTGTTTCGCTTTCAAAAACGACACGGAAGCCATTTTTTTTGTAAAAAGAAAGGGCTGCTTTATTTTGCGTGTTAACATCGAGACTTTTTAAGCCTGAGTCTAATAGGCTTTTTAAAATTTGACTGCCATAGCCTTTGCCGCGCTTGGACGGACATAAGAAGAGCATTTCCAGATGGGCGTCTTGTGTGGCAGAAAACCCAATAACCTCGTCCGCGTCTTCCCAAATTAAAATGTTTAAATGGGGAAAATAAGACGGGATTTCTTGTTCCAGTGCCGCCAAATCTTCTTTTCGCACGAAATCGTGCGTTGCCGCTACAGATTCCCGCCAAATAGCCAGCAAGGTTTTGTAGTCGGCTTCATTTGCTTGGTTAGAATTCATGCGACTTCTCCTACTTGTTTAAAATTTCGTAAATGTGGTTGTTTACTTTTCCAAAAGAGCGAATGTTGTTTTGAATGTTTGAAAATAGCACAACATAGGTTTTTCCGCTGTGGCTCATGCTGTTTGATACGTTCCAGCCGTTTAATACACCGTGGCTATTGTAGCTGCCTGGGTCGACGTAAAAGCCCATGCCGTAAAAGGACGGACTTCCTTTTGTGAACATTTTTTGGAAGCTTTTTTCGGATAAAAGTTGCCGCGTGCTAAGTGCATGGTCGAATAAATACATATCAAACGCGGACATATACATGTTTCCCACGCCGAAAAGTTGCGATAAATCCGGAAGCGACGGCTCCGTGTAACTGCCGTCTTTTTTGATGTAGTAGCCGACCGAAGCATTTTTTTCTTTTTTGAAGGTTTGGTAAAAGCCAGCCTTTTTCATGCCCGCTTTCTGAAAAATATTTTCCGTGAGGTAATCTGATAGGCTTTGACCGCTTAGTTTTTGGACGAGGTAGGCGAGCACCGTGTAATTCGAGTCAAGGTAATCCCATTTCCCTGGGCCGCGCTTAATCCCCTCTGCCTCAATATCTTTCACAAGCGCTTCAGGCGTTATTGCCGCATTCGATTCCTTGTGGCCGTTCAAACCGCTCGTATGATGGAGCAAATCAGATAGTTTAATTTGACCGCCGTTTGGAAAGCCCGGTAAATACTTCCCTACCGCGTCCTCGGTATTTAAACGGCCTTTCTCTTCCAGTTGCAAAATTGCCGTA
Source organism: Listeria sp. ILCC792 (assembly GCF_900186135.1). Classification (NCBI taxonomy): domain Bacteria; kingdom Bacillati; phylum Bacillota; class Bacilli; order Caryophanales; family Listeriaceae; genus Listeria; species Listeria sp. ILCC792. The sequence goes on along the minus strand of NZ_FYBO01000006.1, from coordinate 141,741 downwards.
GCAATGAATGCCTTCTGCGCTGAACCAATGTAGTAGACTGTGTCAGGCGTGTTCGCCGTTTTGGTTTCCCGATTCGCATACAAATAGCCTTTATTTAAAACGGTATGTCCTTCGCGAACAACAACGGCTGTGCCGCTAAAGCCGATTTGTTTTAAATAGCTATCAATTTCTGTGTTTTCGACCACTTCTGCTGTTTTCGTTTCTTGTTTTGGCTTTTTGGTTTCCTTTTGCTGGCTGACTTTTGCTTTTGGTACATCTTCACTTGTTTTTTTCGGTGTTAGCCAACTAATCCCCACAAATAGGGCTAACAAAAAAAGGACAAGGACGCTAAAAAAGGCTATAATTCGCCTTCTGCGATATTTCTTCCTTAATTCATATTTACTTTTCCGTGTTTTTTCCACTATTTCTTCACTCCTACAGCCTTTTGCTGCCTCAGAAAAAACAGTTTTCACAACTCCATACATGAATAGTAGAGCAAACACGTAAAAAATGCAATCATTTGTTTAAAGCAGTCTGTAAGGGGTAAAATAGAAGGGTCAGAAATCGTTTGAAAAGGAGATAGATAAACTATGGTAACAATAACAAAAGGTAAGTTTGATGGATTGCAAAGACTTTCAAATGAAAAAGGCGTTATCGCTGCACTTGCCATTGACCAACGCGGCTCACTTAAAAAGATGATTCAAGCGGCCAAGGGAACGGAAGATAAAAAAGATGTGGAAGATTTCAAGCGTCTTGTATCGGAAGAATTAACGCCTTATGCTTCTGCGATTTTATTAGATGATGAATTCGGTAAACCTGCGATTAAAGCGCGCCACGAAGGTTGTGGCTTACTTACTTCATATGAAAAAACAGGTTATGATACGACAATTCCAGGTAAATTACCTGACTTAATTGAAGATTTATCAGCATTACAGATTAAGGAAAACGGCGGCGATGCTGTCAAAATTTTAGTTTATTATGATCCAGATGAACCTGCTGAAATTAATGAAATCAAATTCGCCTTTTTAGAAAGAATCGGTGCTGAATGCCGTGCGGTTGACATCCCGTTCTTCCTTGAACCGATTACGTATGATTCCAAAGTGACGGACTCTAGTTCCCTTGAATACGCGAAATTGAAACCGGCTAAGGTAAAGGCATCTATAAAAGAATTTTCTAAACCACGTTATGGTGTAGATGTTTTAAAACTTGAAGTTCCAGTTAACTTCAACTATGTTGAAGGCTTTACGGACGGTGAAACTGCTTATTCGCAAGAGGTTGCTGCTCGCCATTTCGAGGAATGTTCCGACCTTTCTCCGCTGCCATTTATTTATTTAAGTGCTGGTGTTACTGCGGAAATGTTCCATAAAACGATTGAATTTGCGAACAAACATAACGTTCAATATAGTGGCGTTTTATGTGGCCGTGCGACTTGGAAAGATGGTATTGAAGTTTACGGTAAACAGGGTGATGATGCGCTTCGCGAATGGCTTCGTACGCAAGGTAAGGAAAACATTACTTCCTTGAACAAATTGTTAGACGAAGGCGCTGTTCCTTGGTGGACAAAATACGGATCACTTGATGATGTGAAAGTGGTTGAAAAATAAGAAAATCAAAACCCAGCTGATAATCTCAGCTGGGTTTTTGATTGATAACGCTAGTTACTATTTTATGCTTGTCTTAACACCATTTTCTTCCAGTCCAAACTCACCAAGAAAGCGGTAATAAGAATGAATGGGAAAAATTGGAGCGGAAAGACGAATAATAGAATCGAGCTTGTCAAAAATGGGCGTCCGACTACTTTTGTACAACTTGCGGCAACAAAAACAGTTACAAGGAAGCTTACATGGATATCAAGCGCCCAAGTAGCCACGTAACCCATTACGCCGCTTGCAAAAATGGCGGGGAAAATCATTCCGCCTTTCCAACCTGCTCCTAAACAAATCGCCGTTAATAAAGGCTTAAACAAACCAATTGCAAGGAGTAACCAGAAGGGATATTGAGCGATTTCGGCTGTAATTTCAACTAATTGATGCTCACCTGAAAATAGAAAATAATGCGAAATCATGCCGAACAGACCGATGCTCACACCACCAATTAAGGCTAGCAAAATCTTATTTTTAATCAATTTAAGAACTTTTTGTACCACATTTTGTAGAAATAAAAAGTAAATGCCAAAAAGGCTGCCAAGGATAATAATTGGGATGAAATAAACGAGGTTCAGCCAAGACCATGAAATTTCCGGTAGCCGGATAGCAAAAACACTTTTTTCTAACGGTAAAAGACCTTTCACAAAAATATACGTCACAAGTCCGCTGACTGACACGAGCAAAGATAGGCAGAGCTTCGACCAGCGCGGTAGTTTTTGCTCTTGATAGTCTTGATCCAAATCTTCAGCGATACCGTTAAGCGGCGCGAGAAACACGACCGAAAGCATGCCGAGAATTCCGAGATTGATGAGACTCTCTTTCCGCTGCATATCCATTTTAATATGGTCAACAAGCCATGTCACAAGCCCTCCGATGATACCTACAAGAGCTGCTTCTGGACCTAAACTTGCGCCAAATGAGAGCACGACCCAGGCGGCCAAAATCGTGTACAACAAACGATTTTTATATTCCACTCGCCCCGTTTTTTTCACTTCGGCCATGTTTTCATGTAGCGTATAAGGAAACGGGCCGACTTTCGTTTGAATAAGCCCGACTAATAAACCACCAACTAGGCCTACTAACACTGGATAAAAACTAAGATTCGGCATAAGTGACGGGATTTCTTGCCAAACAATATGTATGGAAAATTCAATAAGGGCAATAAAAAGGGCGCCGACTAAGCCGACAAATGCTCCTATAAGCAATGTATAACAAATATAAATGAAGGATAACTTTTTCACGGACTACTTCCTTTCCTAAAAGAACAGCTTTTAAATCATGAAGAAAAAAGCCACAAGATTATTAATAAAATGAAGCAAAATACAAGCTTCTAACCGTCTTGTTTTATAATACATAAAAGCAAGCCCAAATGCCATTACAAAGTAGATAAGGAAGCTCAAAATATCTGTTGGTATATGCAGAAATGTAAACAGTAGCGAACTTACAATGACCGCAATTTTCGGATATTTACGCAGAATGACGCCCATAATGAGGCCACGAAAAATGGTTTCTTCCGCAATTGGTGCCAAAATAACAATGGCGGTAAACATCGTTAGAACAGAAGAATTCGTCAAGAAGCCTTCTAATCCTGTTTGATTCGCTGTGTTAAAGTTGGGATTTAATAAACTGATGGTGAATTCAAGTACATTTGACACAAGAAGTGTTGCAGCACCAATGATGAGCGCTTGAATTGTAGCTTTTTTCGAAAAGGGTTTAAAGCTAAATAAACGCATATTGGTCGAATAGGCTAAAAGAATGATGACGCCTAACGCAAACGCTTGCGTCAAGTTCATATACCATGTCATCTGGAAATGATTTAGCGCTGTATCCATCGTGCCCGCATAAAATTGTAGCAAAATCGCAATGAATTGCCCAATCGAATCTAAAATAAAATAGAGCACAACCCAAATAATCCCAAGCCAAGCTTTTGGTTGCTTCTCATCGTTTTCAATTGGCATTAAACCGATCACACCTTTCTCCCTTTTAGCCTAGCATGAAAGCCAAAAAAAGTAAACGACCCGCAACAAGGCGGGCCGCAAAAATTTATTTAACGAGCTGTTTTGTAGTAAATTGTGGTAAATGTTCCTTATGAGCTTCTAGCATCTCATCCAGTAATTCTTGGGCAATGTCGCCACTTGGAACGAGCGGATTTAACGTAAACGCCTGAAGTGCCGTCGCGTAATCACCTGTTACTGCCGCCTCAATTGTGAGCTCCTCCATCGCTTTCATCACTTGCAGAAGGCCACGTTGTGCGGACGGGAACTTCCCAAAATTAATCGGCTCCGCTCCGTGCGCCTTAATCACACTTGTGATTTCAATTGCGCTATCGTAAGGCACATCATCAATCGCACCATTATTTCGCGTAGAAACGACCATCGTTGTTCCTTTGTTGTTGTAAATCGAGTTAATGATTTCGCAGGCCGCATCACTATAATGCGCTCCGCCGCGTTTAGAAAGCTCCTCTGGTTTGTAATCCAAATTCGGATCTTTGTAAAGTTCAAACAAGCTCTCCTCTAAACGTTTCACAACCTCGCCACGAGTCCCTTCATTCTTAAATGACTCAAGCTCCTCTTTTAACATATCGTCCGTCATGTAGTAATAACGGTGGTACGGACACGGAAGCATCTTCAAATGCTTCACTTGCTCATATAAGAAACGCATGTTTTTAATGTTTTCGACCACTTTTTCAGGATTGGCATCAGGCGCATACAAGCCGTCAATCACCTGTTCAGTCAGCTCAGTGCCATCTTTGTCAAACACGCGGTGCCAGTGAAGATGATTAATACCAGCAAACTTGAAAAATAAATCTTCTTCTGGCTTTTTGAGTACATCACTTGCGCTTTTCACTGCGCCAATTGGGACATTACATAAGCCAATCACTTTATCCCATTTTCCGTAACGAAGAACAGCTTCCGTTACCATACCAGCCGGGTTCGTAAAGTTAATCAACCAAGCGTCCGGACAAAGTTCACGCATATCTTCTACAATGCTTAAAATGACTGGAATTGTACGGAATGCCTTAAACATACCGCCCGCTCCGTTTGTTTCTTGTCCAATAATGCCATGGCTAAGCGGAATTCTCTCATCTTTAATACGTGCATCAAGTAAGCCGACACGAAATTGGGTTGTAACAAAATCCGCATCTTTAAGTGCTTCTCTTCTGTCTAAAGTTAAATGTACTTCGCAATCAACGCCAGCAGCTTTCACCATTCTTTTCGCCATATTGCCGACAATTTCCAGCTTTTCCTTACCTGCTTCAATATCAACTAACCATAATTCCTTAATTGGTAGTTCATGATAACGTTTGATAAATCCTTCCACGAGTTCAGGTGTATAGCTTGAGCCGCCACCAATTGTGACAATTTTTACTCCGTTTTTCATCAAATAAACCTCCTAAGTGAATTTAAAGCGTTTTCTTTTTTACATTTTTATCATAAATTATGTAATGCATTACAGGTCAAGCTTTTTCCAAAACTTTTTTTATTTGTGCTATACTTTAATTGAGAGAACAAAGTGAGGTGCTTGTTTTGGCGAATATAAATGAAATTGCAAAACGCGCAGGCGTTTCAAATGCGACGGTTTCAAGAGTCATCAATAAACAAAGTTACGTAAGTGAAAAAACGCGCGCTCGTGTTCAGGCGGTCATCGATGAACTGGACTATGTGCCAAACTTAAATGCCGTTTCATTAAAGAAAGGGGCAACGAAACTAATTGGCATTGTGGCACCAACATTTTCAGATTCTTTAAATGTGTTTATTCGTAGCTTTACAATTGCTGCGCAGGAACATGGCTATAACGTGACCCTTTTCATGACAAAAATCAATCGCGACAAGGAACTTGAGGCACTTGAAATGCTTCGGCGCAAACAAATTGATGCGCTCGTTCTCGTCATCCGTTTAAACGACTGGGAAACCATCGAACAATACACAAAATACGGCCCCATCATTACTTGGCAGCGCGTTGAAAACAAAAAAATCCCTTCTGTTTTTATGAACCAATACGACGGATACATGCTCGGTCTTACGCATCTCTACGAAAAAGGCTACCGCCGCATCACAAACATTTACGGCGTTACTTCGGGACTAAATACGCAAAGTCGCATGCAAGCCTACCTCGATTTTTGTAACGCACACGAAATCGATCCTCACATTGTACGACATTTTTATGGGATGGGAACACGCAAACAAGGTGAAGAAATCGTCCATTGGTTTAAAGAAACGAAAAATAAGCCCGATGCTTTCTTTACTCCAAATGACTATCTTGCTGCCGGAATTGTTTCTGAAGCTCGCAGGCAAAACCTCAGCGTTCCCGGTGACTTCGCGGTTTGCGGTTTTGATGATTTGGAGATTTCGCACTTGCTCGATATCACGACTATCCATTATCCGATTGATAAGCAAGCGGAAAATGCTTTTACGATTATTCACAATGAATTAGCCGGCGCTAGTGCCCCTCTTCAAGAACTCGAGTTCCGTCTAGTAACCCGAAAAACGACGTGAGGTGAAGAATTTGATTAGAGGACTTAGTCATATGACCTTTATAGTCGCCGATTTAGACAAAGCAACACTATTTTTCGAAAAAATTTTCGATGCAAAAGAAGTTTACGCTAGCGGCGACCAAACATTTTCACTTGCGGAAGAAAAATTCTTTTTAATTGATGACATTTGGATTGCCATTATGAAAGGCGAAACACCGCTTCAGAAAACGTATAATCACATTGCTTTCAAAATTGAGACAGATGATTTTGAGCATTATTATGCGCGTATTCAAGCACTCGGCCTTGAAATTAAAGAAACGCGGCCCCGCATATCTGGTGAAGGTGAATCCATTTATTTTTATGATTTTGACCAACATCTATTTGAACTTCACACAGGAACTTTAGGAACACGACTTGAAGCATATAACAAGCAAAATAAAGATGGGAAAATTTGATCCATTATGTTATACTTTGAAATAAGAAAAGGGATATGTTGTGTCATATCCCAAAAGAGCCGTAAAGACGGTGACAAAGCTATAAAAATGAAATAATCATCTTTCCCTCGTCAAAGTGAAAAGATGATTATTTGTCTTTTCTAAGTCTAATTAACACGACCATAAAGCCAAGCAAGGCAATAATAAATGTGCCAAAACCTAGCATTAGAGCCATTGTTTCATAAACAGACATGTTGCATTCCTTTCGTAGATTTTATACGTATTCTTCGCATAAGCACCACCTCCAAAACGCCTCCATCTTCACTTCTCTGTCTGTTCAGTCTAGCATAATAATCGACCTTTTTCTATACAATTTTTAGGCCCGTATTCCTTATTTTCCAAGCGATCTCGGACAAAAAACAAAAAATCTTAAGGAATTAATCTTCCTTAAGATTTTTCTAGTTCAACTATCTCTTTTTAAACATCATATTCTAATTCTTTTTCAGCCGCTTCGATAAAATCAAGCGGTGTTTTAATCGTATCTGGATCGAAGAGTTTTGCGCCTACTCGGAGCTCAATGCGCACGCGGTATTTTGTAGCAAATTCGGTGTTATTGGCTTCACTAATCCGTTTTTTGATGCGGTCGGACACAAGTTTCGCCCCCGGATCATCGGTTATGAGAAGAAGTCCCCATGTGGCCTCTTCTTTATCCAGTAAATAAAGCACGTCACTCGTTCGAATACAAGACTCCAGCAGTGCTGAAATATCTTGCAAGGCAACGCGCATTTCCTCGCTACTTTGGAATCTTTTTAGCTCTTTCCAGTGGCGAACTTTGACAACAAGTAACGCAAGCGGCATATCATAACGCTTAGAAATGCTCGCAAAAATCGCTTCATCATTTTGGAAAGAAACAATGTTTTTTAGTAGCGTATCTTGATCAATCGTACCTAAATATTCATTTTGTGACTTAATGACTGCATTTTCCAGCTGTAATTTCGTCGTATTTCGTGTGAATAAAAATGCCGCAACCGTGAAAAGTGGTGTCATAATCAGCCAAAAATATGAACCAAGTGTATACTCTGTCCCTTTTGTAACTGTTTCATACAAAATATATGTCGCGTAGCTGAAAATAAACACAATATTTAAAATCAAACCTAAGGTCAAATTCGTAAAGTACGTAATAATCACAAGTAAAAAAGCGATGTTAAAAAAGATGATATTGGTTAAATAATTGGTTGGGTCATCCGCAATAAAAGCTACACTAATAAAACAAAGAAGGATGAACAGCAAAAACCCAATATCCGTTATAAAATCACTACGATTTCGTTTCATTTATCCTCCCTCATTTCTTCCGATATTTGCGCAGTAATAAGACCGTTGCGACAATAAGAATAATTAGCGTCATAATGGCTACGCCGACAAAAGCTAGTGTCGCCTGATTATCCGTCAGTTTTGATGCAAAAGATGTTTTTTCTCCGGCATCTGCAACTTTTTTGAAGCGATACGCATGAATGGTGTCGTCGGTATCCATAATCGCACCGTCGCCGTAGGTTTTACTTAACATTTCAGCGGAACCTAGTAGCGTGGCGCCAAGCTCGGTTGTGCTGCTTGTCGGCCCCGTAATCGCTAAAATCGCATTTTCTTTGTTAAAAATGGAGGGGATGAGTTGGACGCTTCCGATTCGCTTCCCGTAGGACGGGTCAATTTTCAGTTTCTCGTTTGAGAGGAAATAAGTACCCGCTTTGTTGTATTTGAAATACAATTGGTCGTTCGCCTGCTTGATGACCGTGTTGTCGTTTAAACCGCCGACCGCAATGATGTTGCTCGCTTCATTGGCCGATTTAAAATCAGCGCTTTTGACGGCTTCTAGGCTGCCATTGTTGCCATCAACGAATTGACCGAACAAGTTAAATACATTTTGCAAGGCGTTCATCGTATTTGCGTCTGGGTTGTCGGGTAACACCACAACCGCTTTATTAAACTGCCCATCTTCAATCATCGGGTACGGATAATTGTTGAATAGAAAGTCTTGCTGTTCCTCGGTTTGCAAATTGAACGTCGACTCATTTGTGACAAAGCCCCATGGAATTTCAGAATCGTTAATGAAGCCGCAATAATTATCGGTTAACACTAGATCAAATGCGACTGTGACGTTAAAATTGCCCACAATATTCATATCTTTTGGCACATTAATCGTGAACGAATCATCATTTGCTTTTTTCGCCGTTAGCTTTTGGCTTCCAATTGGTTTGCCGTTAATTAAAACGGTGACAAGGGAATGCTCGAAATCAAGGTTACTTGAGTAGCGATACTTTAAGTTCACTTTAGTCCCGTCCGAAATGCTTCGGTTTGAAGGCACTTTAATAAAATAATCCTGCTCCACGTGGCCGATGCCCTTCACTTTGTCGCCTTCTTCGGTCAGCTTAATTTCTTTGTCGACTTTCGACTTCGGCGTCTCTACTTTTTCGTCCTTTTTCACCCACTTTTCGTTTAAAGCAAGTTGGGACATGAGCGCCTGGTTACTAATAAGCTTCGCTGCCGTTTTTAGCGCTGCATCGCTATTTGAGGTGACTACCAAAACTTCTTTGCCAGATACGCGCGTGAGTTTCATGACGGCTTGGTCATCCAATTTCGCTTTATCAATCCCCGCTTGAAGTCCGGCCGGCAAATCCTTGAAATTCGCGATAACAAGTTGATACGCCTTATCCGCCCTTTCAGTATACTTCCCGAATGCAATTTGCTTATCGTCCAATTGATTTTCATGCGCAAACGCCGTCACCGCTTGAAGACCGGCCGTCATTTCCGCATTCGCCGCCTGATTTGAAACAAAAACGCCGCTTTGTTCATTTTTCACCGTATCGATGCCCGTAAAACGCTCATTAAAATCCGCAATCGTATTTTTAAACGCCGCAGCGTCGTAATCCACCAAAATGCTGCTCGCTTTGTCAATGTGCAACCAATTCGCTGGTGTGTCGTCAATCGTACATTGATTATCTGGCAGCGTCGTATAAATAAAGCCTTCTATACTTAGCACATTGCTCCCCTTTTTCAACTTATCGACCGGCACATCAACCGTAACCTCCTGCACGCCCGTCTCCCCTTTAGCCGGACGGAACGAATAGAACGGCACATCATTCACCGAGAAGGTTATGGTTGAAACCTCTTGTTCCGAAAGCTGCGTCACACGGTAAACAAGCTTCACCTTCACCGTCTTTGTATTCCAATAATTTTCAATCGTAAAATTTTGTTTTGTTGTCGTATATTTTCCGCGCGCTTCCTTGTCAACGCCAAGCACCGTCTGATAAGTCGCCGCTTCCGCATGAAGCTGCATGCCAGCAAAAAAGAAAATCCCGAGCAAAACAGCCAGTACACCTAATTTTTTCATAATGCCCCTCCTAAAATCGCTCCGTCTTGTACCATTTCGTTTCCCGTTTTAAAATCGTATCCTTTAAGAAAATATAGAATCCGTAAGCAGCAACAATCATCCATAGCTGACAATACGTCACATACATCAACATAATAAACAAGAAATTCGAAAGCGAAATCTCGTCTTTTTCCGTTGAAAGCGTAATGAAAGTCCCCGTAATAAAAAGAATAATTGCAAGCAACCAAAGCGTCGTACTAAAGCTCGCAAGCGTCGTATGCACATAACCTAAAAAGTTAAAAATAAGGAGCGCATCACTAAGAAGCAGCGAGCTCAAAAGTAAGAAATAAATCGATAAAAAGTACAAAATATCAAACCGCACAGGACGACCTTTTTTTTGGAATAAAAGCGGCACATTTTTTAGAATGACGTAAATGTTTCCCTTCGCCCACCTTGAACGTTGCTTAAACCATACAGAAAGCGTCTGCGGTTCTTGTTCCCACGTAACAGCTTTCGATTGGAACTTAATTCGGTAGCCCATCATGTATATGCGAAAACTAATTTCCGTGTCTTCGGCTACCGCCTTCTCGTCCCAGCCGCCAATTTCCGTTAAAATCGACCGTCTGACGACAAAATTTGTTCCTGGAATCGTGCACAGTTTAAATAGTGACCACCGCCCAGCTTGCGCCATCCACTGGAAGCTAAGCGTCTCAATATTAATAAAACGGGTCAGAAAGCTTGCATTCCGGTTCCGCGTTCGAAACTTCCCAATGACCGCCCCTAAGCTTTTATCGTTTGTGATTTCCCCAATTAGGTAGCGCAGTGCATTTTTTTCAGGTGTATTGTCCGCATCATAAATCGCGATGTAGTCCCCCTTGCTTTTTTCAAAACCAATGTTTAACGCATTTGATTTGCCCTTCCCGCCCGTTTCGCTATCCGTATTAATCACAGTAAGCGCGCGGTTCGGGTATTTCAGTTGGATATTCCGCAAAAGTTCCGCACTGTTGTCGGAAGAATTATCGTTGATGACAATCACTTCGAAGCGGTCGTTTGGGTAGTTAAATGCAAGCAAGGATTCCACCGTTTTCACAATTACTTTCCCTTCATTGTGCGCTGGAACCATGACCGAAACGAAAGGTTCCTCGCCTGCAATTTCTGGCACTGCACGCCGCTCATTGCGCAAATAGTAAATGTATCCCGCAATGATAAGCACGATATTCACAAGTAAAAGCCCCCAAATACAAATGACTGCAAACAGCGATAAATAATCTGCAACCGTCAAATCGCTCACCTCATTTCACATATTTTTTCCGGTAAACTCGGTACCCAATCAAAAACAAAATCACAAACACGAGCAAAGTCGCCAAAATAATAACCGTTAAAACCTTTGATTGGGTAGAAAAGAATTCGTTTAGCGAGGCTTCTTGCTTCGTAGCCTCCGTCTGCTTCATCGTATCAGACTTATCTTGCGGACTGATTTCCTGCCCGTTCACGTATAAAAAGCCATTTTGAGCCGTAATCTTATCCTTTTCCGTCTGAACGGCATGCGGTAAATCCGCATAATCCTGAATCGGTAATTTTTGAAGCCACTCAACCGTTTTCTTTAACTCAGCTTCATCACTAAACAAGGAAAAACCAAGTGCAGTGTCCACCACAAACCGCGTCTGTTCCGCATTTTTAGCCCATTTCGCGTAATGCTTGCCGTCTAAATAAAACAAGGCATTTTGAAACGCATTCGTTTGGTTCGTTTCAGCGGTGTAAACGATATTCTTGTTTGGGAATAAAATGGCGGAGGAAAACGGGGCTAATCCTTCGTCACGATAAATTTTATCCCTTTGCCAGTACGCTTCTGAACTTATCCCAAGCGGTGCAATTTCGTTTTCCGCAAAGAAGTGAATGGAAGTCGCCATCACATCGGTTAATTCGCCCTTCTTGCTTTCCCCAAAAGTAACGACTGGCGCATTTAAAATGATGCTCCCACCTCGCGTTTCAACGTACTGCAAGAGTTGCACATATTTTTTAGCGGCATTTAATTTCATGTTTTCAAACACGGGTCCAGCACTCACGATGAACGGAATGCCCGCTTCGTAAAAGGCGTCAGCTGTTTGTTGTACCATCTCAAAATTCACAAATGGATTCACATCGCGAATGACAACATATGGCTTCCCAGTCTGTTTCGCCCCGTAAAAATCGTTCAGCACCTCAAACAAGGCCAATCCACTAACCGGCGTATCCACTAAAAAGCTCGCGTAAGACACATCGCCATTTCGAACCGCGTAAGGGAATTTAGTTCCGGTATCCGTCGTCACTTCGCCCATTTTGTGCCCTTCAGCCGCTTGAATAAGGTTCAGTTTCCCTAAAAGAAGTGGTTCAGATTGCAACGCCTCATGCACTTTCACCGAAACAGCCGTATCATTCGCTTGCACTGCAAGGTTTCCTAATTTCTCCCGCGCCCAATCAGGTGGCGTTTGCCCAACAAATAAGATTTTCTTGCCCGACTGCTGCAACTTCTCACTAATTTTGCTGTCTAAATGCTTCGTTTTATTTTGCACAACAATTATAAAGTCCGCGTCTGCCTCCAATTTTTCATGCACGTCTTGTAGCCGCACAGTTTGTCCGTAAGATGCAAGCATCCTTAAAAGCAAATCAACATTTCCATTCGTCACATCTTGTTTCGCCAAACTATCGTATAAAACAAGCGTCGTTCCAGCCTTAGCAGCCTCGCCTGGTGCGGGCCATAAACAAATACTACTAACGAAAAGAAGCACTAAAAAACATTTTTTAAACATGTTTGCCCGCCCTCCTTTTCGCAATTTGTTTGCCGACCAATTCCGTTAATGAAGCTAATACCATTAACAACACAATATCGAAACAAACATTGAACAAAAATTCATGTTTCGCTAAATCAGCTTCCCCGTCACCAACAATCGTCGTAAGTAACACCGAAAAGCTCGTTCCAACTAAAATTAAAACTAAATCGAGCCTAAGCATTCCCCGAAAATCGCCTAAATGCCACTTTTGAATGATTCCCCGGCTGTAACCCGAAGTGACAGCCACAGCCCATAAAACAATCATCCCAAATGCAGACGGCGAAGCATTATGTTTCACCGTACTATAAAGCGTAAAAAAGCCTGTTTTAGCCCCAAATGGCTTGCCCGCACTCTCTTCATAATTACCCATTTCTAGCGGACGAATCGTAAAGGCATGTTCCGCTGACAAATTCAGCATTTTAAGCAACGCATCAGGGTGCCCCACATAAAATTTCAACACTGGCACAAATCCAAAATGGCTATAAAAATGATCTTCCATAAAGGCACTATCCGTTTCCACCATCTTATATTTTTGGAAATAAGTTGTGCCTTTTAAAAGCGCAAACTGCTCATTTATCCCCATTTCTCTTAAATCTTTTTCTGGGTTTTCGGAATCCAAAATGACTCCGCGCGTCATCGTTTGGTACTTGTTAATCGTCACAAACGTTTCAGGAATAAAGGCATACATCAGCACACCAGTTAGCACGATAACCCCCAGTGCGGAAGCCACCCAAACCTTAAAAGCTTTATTTTTTTTAATAAAGAGAAGTAAAAGTCCGAGTACACCGATGACGATAGCGACCGGCGCGTTTTGCTGTTTCGTGGTGATAAGAACAATGCTCGAAACAAAAAAGAGCCCGAGCATCCAGTAATCATTGTAGCGATTTTGATACATAAGTAGCAGGCTTGCCGCGATATAAAGCATCGCAATCATCATCAAACCTTCACCAAAAAACGAATTAAAATACGCCAAATAAGCTGTATCCCCGAAAATCAGAACCGCAAAAATCGCCACCATATAGCCGCGCCAGTCCTGCATTTTCACCGTAATTCCTTCCACGAGCAGATAAATCGCCACAACTAAGAAGAGCAAATAAATGACCGCCAAAAAGCGAATATCAAAAACGCCATCTAAAAAGAAATTATTAACAAACAAAGCCGCTTGAATAAATACACTTTGGGAGGAAAAAAAGGCGGTGTTTTGTTCGTTAAAGTACTCATAAATCGGATAGTCTTTTACGAAATACCCAAATTGTGTCGCCGAATGCTGAACCGAATCAACGTACATATTATTACTGGAAAACACCCGAAAAAAGTCCCCATTGTCGGCTAGACCGATATAAGGCGGCACAAAAAGAACTACAATGCCAATTATAAAAACACCAATTGCAGCCAAAAGAGCCGGACTGATAGACTGCTTACCCCAATGAATAAAAGCTATCCATTTCAAATAGATAACCCGTTTTATGCGCCCCGTATCCATGCAGTCCCCTCCTTTTTATATGAATTGGATTTTTTTCTAACTACTATATACCTAGTACTTTCAGACATATTTTAGACACATTTACAACACAATTATACCAAAAATAAAGAAAATTACTAGCTAGAATCCTTTTTTTGCGTTTCTAGATGTAAAAGAAGAGCGATCTTGTTTACTAGATAACTTTAATCTTTAGGTATACGAAAAAGCGATAACTTACTAGTAAAGTGCCTTTTTATTATTCTAATAACATTTCCACCCTTAGTTTATATTCTTCATCTTTGCATGTCTAAATATTTCGATTTTTTCAACAATTGCTTCAAAGCACTTATATCTGAAGCATAAACAGACTGTTATTCTTCATTTAAACCATCAACTTCTTTTAAAACTTCTTGCTTTTCTAATAGATAAAATGACACAACAAGCACTAGCTGACTTAGTTAGTGTAAATCGTGTAACTTATAAAAACTGGGAAAATGGCAAGAGAGAGCCTGAACTTGATAAAGTGGTAGAGCCTTGCAACAGAACTAAATTCCACTGTTGATTATCTTCTGGGTAATTCAGATATTAATTATCTAGATATTTTGGTGAGTAATTTCTTTGATTGGCTATTTGTTTTCTGTTTGGATCATTTGTTTCACTCCTTCAATTTTTTGATACACAAAAAAACGGTATCAGTGATTTGTTCCTCACTAATACCGTTTCAATAACTTTCCTATTTTCTAACTAAAATCATTGTACACCCATGTCCTTTGAATTTTTGTACAATACATACAGTTTGCTTTTGTTAGCTATTGGCAACTTGATTAGTGAGTGTATACCTTACTATCAAGGCTTTACTATCCGACGCCAATCAGATAGTAAAGTGCCTTTTTATTTTGTGTTATATACCTCTATGAATTCTGATGGAATGCTGTCTGCCAGCCAAACCTTTTCATTTCCCAAATAAAATCTTATTCCTTTTGCTCTAGCATTTTCTGTATTAATCACTAAAATAATCGGGTTTTTATCTTTTCTTTTTCCTACTAAATTAGCTGTCTCTATATCCTCGGATAGATGAACATATTGTCGAGACATTGGAGATAAACCGTTTTTTTCAATTTTAGATGAAAAATTATGTGCAGTTCCATGATACAGAACTTTAGGAGGAATAGCTTCTTCTTTTACTATTTTCATTGGAACAGAGTGTCCATACAATGCTCGAATACTATCTTCTTTGATTTCATGCCTCTTTTTTTCTGATTTTTCAATCATTACTTTTAAATCATCAAATTCTACATTTTGCCATTCGGTTGACTGACGTAATGCTTGTAATAATTGGTCAATTGGCACCCAACCATTTCTATCCAGTTCTAACTCATATTCCCATGAAGCATGGCGTAATGCATAAGAAATTTCTTTACTCAATTTTGTATAATTTATTTCATTAGACAATTTCTTCCTCCCGATTATATTCAATCATTGTTTTAACAGCAGATTCTATCCACTCCCATAAATCCTCAAATTCGCCTCTTTGTTCAAAACCTTCCGTAGTGAAATCATGAATTAATTGAATTTTACTTCCTTTACCAATTTCAAAACAAGCAGTATCATCATTGTCAGCCCTCTTAGCAAATGGAATCAACTTTCGATTTGGATACCTCTCTCGCATGCCATTATAAATACTTGAAGCTTGTTCTTTTTCCATCAAAAACCAAATGTCAAAATTTACTAATCCTAAATCTATAAGTTTTTCATATGATTCGGGATATTCAAAATTAATTTCATCCATATAAAAATTGCCCAAATTAACCACCTAAACTTTCTATTTCATTTTTTCTAAATCAAATGACCCCATTGGATTATTATTTCTGAAACTAGCTTTTTGTTTTCCAATTCTCAAATCAGTAGCTTCTCCCCATGTCTTAGGGATTCCTTTAGGTGTTGTAAACCTTCCAACCATATCTGATGGTAAAAGGTCATCGTATACATTTTCTAACTAGAATGATTATACACTTAATAAACTCCCAAAAAGACTAGTAAAGTCCTTTGAATTTTTGTACAATAAATACAGCTTGCTGTTGTTAGCTATTGGCAACTTAATTAGCAAACATATACTCTTTAATCAAGGCTCTATCATTTGACTGGTAATCAAGTTATAGAGCGCCTTTTTTTATTTAGTTTTTTATCTATGTCTCCTCATTAAGTTTGTGATAACTTAACAATCACATCTTGAAAAAAAATATTTTTACTCATTTCTATTTCTAATTGCCTTAAAATTTTTTCGGATGAAATTTGGTGGCTTTTAACAGCATTCGCTTGTAAAATTTCTTTGATTGTTTCCTTTTCTATATGCGATTCCACAATATTTAAAGAAATATCATAAAAGCTAGCATCTATCTTTAAACAATATCCATTTATTCTTAAATAAACATACGTTGTCACTAAGGCAGTACGCTTATTTCCATTATAAAAGCAATGATAATTGGAAAGTGAATACCAGAGGTAAGCTGCTTTATCAAAAATCGTTGGATACAATTCCACACCAAAAACTTCTTGATTCAATGATTGCGAGATTAGTTGAATAGAATTCTTATCTCTGACACCATACATAGGTTTGACAACATTTTCGGTTAATTTCTGCAGAAAGTTATTAATATCAATTATTAACTGCTCATTCATAATTTTTCCTCACAAAATCTTTTATTTCTTTATAAGAATGAAACTTATTATGACTAATTTGCTCCGATTTATCTAGATATATAGTGTAATCTAAATAGTCATCAGAATAATTAATTGATATCATTGCTACAAAATCAGTGTTTACTTCCACTGAATTTTTTATTTTAGAAAACAATTCATTAATTTCGTTAAAATCCACATTACTATGTGTATCTTTTATTATCTTTTGTTCCGTTTCAACTATGGAATTGGTATCTCCACCAGAAATTCTTTCTTTTTTTACAGTATCAAATAACATAACTGTATACTTATTATCATCTCTAACGGAATCATACTTAATTAGAAAATTCGCTTTATTTTCCTTTAAGAATATTTGCAATTTCTGACACATCTTTTAAGTCTCCTGTTCCTATTCTATTTATTAAATCCCATTTTTGAGTATCATTTAAAGGCGATTTTAACCTTAAATCATCTAATAACATATTTAAAGTGTCAAATGCTGTCCGCTTATTTCCATCTACAAATGCATGTTCTGCAATACTTCTTGTTACTGCAGAAGTTTGTGCCCACACATCTTCATAATATGAAGCAGAATTGATGATACTCTCTATTGAATTATTCTGTTCAAGTCCACTAGAATATTTTTTGTTTATATTCCTAATATCATCAGCAATTTCATCCATATTATCAATTAAGTTTCTAGGTGGTTTATTGACATTAACCCCACTGGCTTTCTCTATTATACCATCAGCCCGTTTGCCTCCGCCACCCAAATTTACATCAAACTTCTGCAGCACATCTTTCAAATTCTCCGTCCCTTGAGCGATTTTGGAAGGCGCTTGGTTCGGGATGCCTCCCATGCCAGCTAAGGCTAGATTTTTTCGTGGCGGCAAGTTTAAAGAGCCTTTCATGGCGGTTGCCGTTTGTCCGACCTTGTCCAATCCTTTGATGCCTTTTTGTGTGGCGACTTGTAATGCGTCTTGAGTGGCGGTTTTTAGGCTGGCCATGCGCGTTCTCATTTGTGTTTGACCAAGTTTGGCAATATCCCCCACTTGTGTGGGGACATTTTTCACGCCTTGTAAGAGGGCATCACTCACGTTTGCTAAACGGCTTCCTGAGCGCATCATTTGTACACCGCCGGTTAGGGCTTTGACGCCTGGAATGACATCCAAAACCGCAAAAGCGCCGCGCTGGGCGCGTTCGGTGGCATCCAGTTCGCGGCCAGTCATCCAGTCTTTGCCTGTCTTCGCCGCGCTTATTTCAAGCGTACCGTAAGCGGCACTTAAAGCTACACCTGCGAGCGGGCAAAATGCGGAAACACCCACGATGACGATAGTGGCGACCACGAGTGTCCAAAATTCTGTCTTCTGTTGTTCATCTTTAATGGACGTGTAGGCGAAGGCTCGGGAATTTAACATCGCGGCTTGAAAATCTTGATGGCTGACGTCTTCTCCTTTGTTCGTCTGTTTCCATGCATCATACTGCAATTTCATTTGGTCGGCATAAAAGGTGTCCCCGCTGAATAAATCCTCGAGGCTCACTTTACTTTTTGGGACCTCTACTTGTTTTTGCGTATAGCTGTTTTCAAATTGTGTGGTTGTCGTGGTGGCTCCAATTCGGTTTTCTGTTGTGAACGTGGTCGCATCTAAGTCGCGCATGCCTGCCACAAAGTCATCTAGCTTTTCATAAAACGGGTGGTCGATCGTGTTGTTTACTATGTCCCCGATTTGGTCGGAAAAACGATAAAGGACGTCAAAATCCTCGAAAATCTCCTGATACTTGGATGTTCGGCTTGTATGGTGAAAGGAAATCACGCCGTCTGTGTCGTAGCGGGCAATGTCGTCTTCGGCTTCTTCCAGATTTTTGGATACTTTTTTTAGTTGGTCGATGGTGCCTTTGCCCCATGCGCCTTTCCCGATAAGGCCGCCGATACTTGTGTGGGCGCGTTCGAAATCGGCTTCTATGTACTGGATGTCTTTCATGCGTCGGGTCCTCCTATTTGAAGCGCCGCAATGACTTTCTCTGCCACCTCTTGATCCGCTTGTACCATCGTGTTTAAGATATCAAACACTAGCGAAGAGGACCGCTCGTAGTGGTCTTTTAATTCCATCACTCGTTCGTTTGCTTCATCGACTTTAGCCATCGCTTTCTTTGCTTCGCCCGCTGTGACATATTTCGTACTCTTTAACTTCGTCACCGCGGGTTGGATGACCGACTCAAATTCATTGGCCATCGCGAGCAGTTCTTTGGCGATATGCGTCATCTCATCAGGATTGATTTCAATCGTACTTGACGCACCCGCTCCACCCATTGTTAGTTGGGCCATCTATAACGCCTCCTTTACAGGGAATTGCAGCTCACGGTAGAGCTCATTCCAAAGCCAGTAACCGCTCACTTGCTTGTAGTCGTCGCGCACAACATCAATAGCGACCAGTTTGTCTTGCCACGCCACCACAAAATATTGCTGGTAAAACGCGGGATTTTCTTCTTCCATCGGCGTCTCTTCCACATGGAAATATTCCATACTGATAAAACGCTCGTCCGGTTCACAGGCTGACACCCTTTTTCTTTCGTCTAAAGTAAGAGGCCGTGTGAGGAATGTCTGCTCCACATTCGGCGTGTCACGTTGTAAGAGCGGGAAATGATTCGTTAAAAGTTGAAGTATCAGAACTTTATCAAGCACCTCAAAACGATAGCTTTTCCCCGCCTCTACTTCGACTAACAGATAGGCATTCTCCGTATCCTCTGCTGAAAAGCCGAACATAAACTGATTCAGACGAACAAATGACGGGCACGCCTGGTAACGCGAAAGCGCGTCCACCACAATAGCCCCGCCATCGGTCATGGCGCCCGTTTCATCCAGAATTTGTTTATCGAGTAAGCGTTCATACGCGCGCTGAAATCCTTCTTCGCCGCGAAGTTGAAACACCTGCCGGTCTGGCAAACCAAAGAGGGTGTCGCCGCCAAAGGCTGAAATCAGTAAAAATAATTCTTCGGTTTGAAACGTGTCTGTGCTCATAAGCGTTTCACCTCGCGCACGATGGCTTGTTCCTCATAATCTGCCACATAGTCTTGTAACTTGTTGAGCGCTTTGCGCTGCTTTTTATACTGCGTCTTCACTTCCGCATGATACTTTTCAATTAATTCCAAATAGGTCAAAAATGCATCGCGTGTCTTGCCGTCCCATTTCGCGCCGTTCACATACGAGATGAGTGATTGACACTGCTTGTGTGTGGCGCTAAGGGATGTTTCCACGATTTTAGCCTGCGCTTTCGCTTCCGCTACTTTGTCTGCGTTGATTTTCACATTAGCCATTTTCTAGCCGCGCCTCCCGTTCTTTTCGTTCTTTTTCCTTCTTCTCTTTTTCCGCAGCGTCCTCGCGAATAGCCTGTGCCTTATAATGCACATATTGATCATACGCGCGCTCTTTCGCCCGAACTAAACTCGCACGCTTCTCTTGTTCCTTGTCCATGAAATTGACTAGTTTTACCGTCAGCTTCTCCCGCTTGGTATCAAACTCATTCGACGGAATTTTACTGTTAGATAAATTCGGCACGCTACTTTTATAATTCCGGAAAATGCTTTCCGCTTCGTCCATCTGTTGATCATGTTCTTTAATCGCATCTTTTAACAAATCATGTAATTTATCGTAGTCATCCCGTTTTTTCTCGGTTTCAGTTTTCCCCATACCAAATAGTCCCATTTACTTCACCTCAGTTTAAAAGAAAAATGTTTGAATAGCCGCCAACGTAACCGCAGCTATATATGTTTATTACTCTTTTTAGTATACCATGGTTTCGAAATGAAATTGTGACGACTTTATGTACTTTTCGCACACAAACCAAGCTGAGGTGACTTCACCTCAGCTTGGTTTATCTTCCTTATCCAATTGTGTTCTAATTTCACGGGCAACGCATTCGATTGTGTAGAGTGCTGGGAGTTGGGATGTGATGTTTGCATCTTGGTACATTTCTTTGTTGATGTAATAGGAAATGTTTGCGTCGGATAGTCTGGCGATGGTTGATTTGGCGCTGTTTGTGATGGAAACAATTTTGCATTTTTGCGACTTTAATTCATGAATATAGCGAATGATGTCTTCGTTTTCTCCTTCTACCGAAATGGCAACAAGACAAATCTTATCGGAAAGTTTGCTGGAAAGGTGGTAGAAAGGGTGATTGAGTGGGTCTTCGATATGCAAGGCGAGTGTGAACAGTGACGAGAAATAAAGTGCGCCGTATTCGGCGATAATACCAGATGAACCGATGCCAGCAAAAAGGACTAGCTCCGAATCGCGCAGGACCGACGCCGCACGTGCAACTTGACCTTTAAACTCAGGGGAAGCGGTTCGTTGTAAAAAGTCAATGTAGGTCGTTTCATCTGACATGTCGATGCGTGTGCGTTTTTGTTCTTCGGCGTAAAGCTGCAGTTTGACGCGGAATTCGGAAAAGCCGTTGCATTTGAAACGGCGGCAAAAGCGCAAAATGGTCGTTGTGCTGACATGTGTCGCATCTGCCAAGTCGCGAATGCGCATGTAAACGACTGTGTCGAGATGTGACGTTATATAGTTATAAATATCGAGTTCTGTATCATTTAGTTCGATAGATTGGTCTAAAAAAAGCATTTTAAGCCTCCAACATGATTTTTCTTCATTTTATCATGTAACACCTCGTTACTCAAATGTGACAAATTCCTTTTTGGAAAATGGCTACCCAATTGTTGCAAAAAGCTGGTAATTTACCGTTAATCTTTCTATACTGTAAGTGGAAATAAGAAAGCGTTCACAGATTCTTATAATATTGGAGGAATTAAAAATGGCAAATGGTATTAAAATTGCAACTATTGGTGGCGGCTCAAGCTATACGCCTGAACTAATTGAGGGTTTCATTAAACGTCAAGATGAACTTCCTGTACGTGAAATTTGGCTAGTCGATGTGGAAGCTGGTCGCGAAAAACTGGAAATCGTTGGAAATCTTGCGAAACGTATGGTAAAAAAAGCTGGCGCTAACATTGACATACATTTAACACTTGACCGTGAGGAAGCATTAAAAGACGCTGATTTCGTTACAACGCAATTACGTGTCGGCTTGCTTGATGCGCGTGTTAAAGATGAGCGTATTCCAAACTCGCACGGCGTAGTTGGTCAAGAAACAAATGGTCCTGGTGGAATGTTTAAAGGACTTCGTACCATTCCTGTTATTTTAGATATTTGTCGCGACATGGAACGTTTATGTCCTGACGCTTGGTTGATTAATTTTGCCAACCCTGCTGGAATGGTTACAGAAGCTGTTCTTCGCTACAGCAACCAGAAAAAAGTGGTGGGTCTGTGTAACGGACCAATTGGGATTGAACGAAATATCGCAGAAACTCTTGGTGTGGATCCTTCTGAAATCTACGTAGAATTCGTTGGATTAAATCACATGGTCTTTGCGAAAACTGTTTATCATAACGGAAAAGACGTTACACGTGATGTTGTTTTCAAAATGACAGAAGAAGAGCAAGGTTCTAAGCTTAAAAATATTAATGCGACAGGTTGGGATAAAACTTTCCTTCGTACGTTAAATATGATTCCAATTGATTACTTGCGCTACTACTGGCAAACAAAACAACAATTAGAAGATCAAGCAAAAGCTTATGCGGAACACGGTACACGTGCAGAAGTCGTGAAAAAAGTAGAATCCGAATTATTTGAGCTTTATAAACAAGAAGAGCTCGCTGAAAAGCCAAAACAACTTGAACAACGCGGCGGCGCTTATTACAGTGAAGCGGCATGTAATTTAATCAACTCAATTTACAATGATAAACGCGATATTCAAATTGTCAATACACGCAACAATGGTGCGATTTTAGATATTGACCCTGATTCTGCGGTGGAAACAAATTGCGTAATCACTCGTCAAGGTCCGATTCCTCTAGCAAGCGGCCATTTACCAATCGCTATCAATGGAATCATTCAAGAAATTAAAACGTTTGAACGCTTAACAGCTGAAGCGGCAGTAACTGGAGATTATGACAAAGCACTTCTTGCGATGACCATAAACCCACTTACTCCAAGTGATAGCGAAGCACGCGTTTTACTTGACGAACTTTTAGAAGCGCATAAAGAGTATTTGCCAAACTTTAATAAATAAACATGAAAAAACAGAATGACTCGCTCATTCTGTTTTTTTGCTTATAGTGCTAATTGACTTAATTCTTCTGTCGATTGTAAATTGATTTCTGCTTTTTGAAGGCTTTTGTCTGTTCCAATCGAAACGGCTGTCATGCCAGCACTTTGAATCGCTGCAACACCTGCTTCTGCGTCTTCAATGCCAATGCATTCTGTTGCTGTCAGATTTAATCCTTTTATCGCCTCGAGGAAAACTTCTGGATCTGGTTTCGAGCGCGCAATTAGGCTGGCGTCAACTACATAGTCAAATTCTTCTAAAATATGTAAGGAAGTTAAAATGGCTGTCGCATTTTTTGATGCGGAAGCTATCGCTTTTTTGATGCCGTTTTCATTTAATCTTTCCAAAAATGGAAGGACGCCAGGCAAAACGTCATCGGGCGTAATATTTTGAATTAAGCTGACATAAAAATCATTTTTCCATGCCATTAAATCTTCTTTTTCGGCTACACTAAACGCCGCTTCTTTTCCTCCAAATGTTAAAATTCTTTCGAGTGAATCTTGTCTGCTTACACCTTTTAGTTGTTCATTAAACGTGCGATTGATTTCGATGCCGATTTTGTCGCCAAGTGCTTTCCATGCTTGGTAATGATACTCGGCTGTGTCGGTGATGACACCATCTAAATCAAAAATAACGCCTTTTATCATGAAAAAACTCCTCTCAGTATTTATGGCCTCATTATGATAATAACTGTGAAACGCTTTCATTTCAAGCATTACTTTTTGTTATCGCTAACAAAAGAAGGATAACATTGTAGTTATCCTTCCAACCTGTAGAAATAAGCCAAATAAAATGTAGCGCGCACAATCAGACTGATGGCAAACGGAGCGGAACGCCGGCAAGAACTCCGAAGATTGTCGTTTGTCATCAGTTTAGCTCATTAGCGAGCAATTAATGTGTCAACTGATGCATGACCTAAAATGTAGCTGGAGATGCTGCCTAGCACAATTTTTTCAACGCGATTTAGTCCGGTTGCGCCAACGACAATAAGATCGGCTTCAAATTCTTCTGGCAATTCTTTGGCGAGAATAGTTTTCGGATTGCCGCTCTCCACGTAGGTCGCGATTTCCTGCAAACCTGCTTTTTCGGCTTCTTCGCGGTAACCAGCAATTCGAGCTTTCGCTGCTTGCATCGCTCTTTCTTCGAGTGAGCCGTCATAAGAAATATTAGGAGAAAATGATCGTAAGTCTACTACGCTCGCAATTCCAAGTGTGGCATCGTATTTCCCAGCAAGTTCAAGCGCTTTTTTAAAAGCATGGTCAGCTTGGTCAGAACCGTCAACTCCGACTAATATTCGTTTATAATTTTCCATTGTTTTCCTCTCCTTCTTTAAGAAGCATTATCTACTTCACTTTACCCGTAACCGAAAAACTAAACACTCTTTTGATAAAAAATAAATTTCTTGTTTTTCTAAAAAAGGGTATAATGATGTAAGGGAAATTGAAAAAAGGGGTCAAAATATGGATATTGAAACAAGATTGAACCAACAAATTGCATTATTTTATTTTGGGTATAAATCGTTTACAAATTCTGCTGATGATCTTATCAATAAGCATGATTTAACGCGTTTACACCACCGAATTTTGTTTTTCATTGCTCGTATGCCTGGTATTACGACTGGTGAAATGATTACAATTTTAGAAATTTCCAAACAAGCTTTGCAAAAACCAATTGCTGAGCTGCGCGAAAAGGGCTTGATTCATGTTGGCATCGGGGAGCACGACAAGCGCAAACGGGCACTATTTTTAACGTCAAATGGCATTAGATTGACACACGAACTGGATAAAATACAGCGGAAGCAATTAGCGGAAGCTTTTAAAGCAGCTGGTGATCCTGAGGGGAAGGTTTTTACGGCCGTCTTAAAAGAGTTCGCCAAACACCGCGCTGGTGCCGATTTTATTCAACATTTTTAGGAGTGAGAATATGGAAAAACTACTTTTTATCCAAACAGGTTTTGGGGTTGATGTACACGGTCAAGATGTGACAAAAGCGGCTGTGAGAGCTGTGCGGCATGCGATTTACCATAATTCGATGCCGGGTATTCAAGCGCTCCTGCCTGATGCGGATTTGAACAATATGGTCGTGCACGTGAAGCTCGCTGTGCCGATTGATAAAGAAAGCGTCGATTTCGCCGCAATTAAGGCTCTGATTCCTTACGGCACGGTTCATGTGTCAGTGATGGACGGCGGCATGATAACGACTAGCGGCATTTTTTTAGAAGATAAAGCAGATAAAAATGATTTCATGTATATTGTGAATGCTTCTGTTGAAACTGGATATTGAAAAATAAAAGCCAGCGGGTAAAATCGCTGGCTTTTTGCTATTTATCTTCTAAAATAGCGAAATAATTTTGTTCTGGGTCATGGAAATTAAAAACGCGTCCGAGTGGCGTATCTACTAATTCTCCGACGGGAACGCCGTTTTCTTTGAATGTAGCGTAAGTCGCATCTAGTTCATCCGTATAAAAAAGTAAAGAAGGTGTACCTAAATTCATATCGGGGCTCATTTTCGCGACAGCAATTTTATCTTGCAATACAATGGTTGTGGCTGTTTCTTCATCTGGCGCAATTTCAATCCATTTCTCCGCATCCGTTTCCTTGTTACGTGCGCGAATAATAAAACCTACTTGCTCCGTCCAAAAGCGTGCAACCTCTTCTTGATTTTCAATATATACCATGACTTGACCTAGTTTTTTTATCATCCTTTTGCCCCTTTCAGGTTTTGATTTTATTTTACATGATAGAGTAGCAAGCGGCAAATTTCATATCTTTTTCCAAGAATATACTTTTGTATACTTATCACCTCGAGAACAACTTTCAGAATTTTACTCTATATAGTATAATGAAGCGGGAGACTATTTAGATGATTTTTATCTTTTAAATAGAATAAAAAGAAAGGATAAAAAAACAGCTTATATTTTCAACTAAAAAAGGAGGATTTAAAATGAAAAAATTGTTATGTTTGTTAGCGGGAATCAGTTTTATTTTAGCAAGTTTCTTCTTATTCTTACCTGGAAATCAAGTTGATGCAAAGGAGTATCCGGCGGGGGCAACACCAGACCCAACACCAATTTATGAGCAGCCTAAACCAAAGCAATTGCTTCGTACAAC
Organism: Listeria sp. ILCC792; assembly: GCF_900186135.1. Taxonomy (NCBI): domain Bacteria; kingdom Bacillati; phylum Bacillota; class Bacilli; order Caryophanales; family Listeriaceae; genus Listeria; species Listeria sp. ILCC792. Next base: position 115,619 of record NZ_FYBO01000006.1, on the reverse strand, counting down.
CCCTTTGCCGACTAAGTATGACCCGCGTATAAACGGGTTAGATACACCAGTTAAAAATCAACAATCTAGAAATATTTGTTGGTCATTCTCTTCAAATGCATCTATTGAAACAGCTTTGTTAAAGCAGACTGGAACGACGTATGATTTTTCCGAGCTCTATGCTGATTACTACTCGGCAAGAGATGCAGATGGCGTAGATGGAAATAATCCTAAAGCATATAATCGATTTTTAAATACTGGTGCCCAAGAATACAATGTATTTTATGAAGGCATGAATTGGGAATTACCTGTCCTTGAAAGTGAAATGCCATTTGATCAATATGCTACCTATCTACCTTCTTTAAACGTTTTATCTAAAAAACCAGTTGCTCATCAGCAAGGAATGAATAATATTGTGAAGCTCCCAATAACAGCAAGCGAGACTGAGCAAGCACAAAAAGTGAAAAAAATAAAGGAGCATCTTGTGAAAAATGGTGGTCTTACATATCAATGGACTGCAAGCTCTGCTTACAGAAACACATATATGAATCCAACAACAAATGCGATGTATGTACCGAAAGATAACTATACAACCATTTCACATTCTTCTCTCATTATTGGGTATGATGACACATACAGCAAAGAAAATTTCCGATTGGCGTACCAGCCCCAAAATGACGGCGCTTTCATCGTGAAAAATAGTTGGGGATCAACTTGGGGTGATAAAGGCTACTACTATGTGTCTTATGAAGATGCATATATACTAACTTCTGCTATGTACGGTGCGAAACAAATGGAAACCGTCCAAAACTACGATAATATGTATGCCATGGCACCATTTGCTTCTTTATCCACATATCCTGCAACAGCGAATACGTATATTGCTAATATCTTTGATGCTCCAAAAGATTCAAAAGAAAGCATTGAAGCAATTGCAATTAATACCACACAATACGACACACCTTACGAAATTTATATTAATCCAAACAGCTCTGATAAATCCTTTTCCAACCTAAAACTAGTTGCAAGAGGGGTAAAAACGGACGCTGGTTATGAAACGATTAAATTAAATGAATCTATCCCTATCACAAGTACAGATAAGTATGCGGTTGTAATTAAATTCTCGTTACCAAACGGCGTTTCAAAAATGCCAATCCCAATGTTTAAACACGAAGAAGTAAATTATCCGCGTGATTCTGTGAAATCTGGAACAAGTTTTTATTCCACCTCCACAAATCAAGCAAGCATGTCTTGGCGGGAGGCTTCCACACCGAGTAACTGGTCAAGTAATGTAGCTTATAAGTTCTATACCAATGTTTATACGAAAAATTTATAAACCATTAACTCCTAAAAATCGCCAAAGAAACTAACTTCTTTGGCGATTTTCTAGTTTTAGTAGCTGTTCTTTTAATGGTAATCCGCCTCGGTAACCCGTTAGTTTACCGGACTTACCGATGACTCGGTGACACGGGATGGCGATTAAAATCGGGTTGGATCCGATTGCTCGCCCTACTGCTCTAACTGCTTTTGGGTTGCCAATTTGTGTGGCAATTTCTGAGTAGGAAGAAGTCACACCGTACGGGATTTCGCGCAAAGCTTTAAACACGCTTTCTGTAAAATCGCCAACAGAAAAATCTAAAGGCCAGTCAAAAGATATTTTTTCGCCGTTAAAATAGGCTTTTAAGTCCTCCGCTTCCCTTGAAAATTCTGCAGAACGCCTAAATTCCTCATTTTTGTACTTCTTTTCATAAAACGCGATCAATTCGTCGTAGTCGGCGCCAATAAAGCAAACACCGCGTTTCGTTTTCGCAACATATAAACCTACATCGTCAATAAAATCATAAATCATTTCAGCACCTCATTTCGGTATTTGGATGGCGTCATGCCCATTTGTTTCTTAAAAAGAGTGGCAAATTGTGCGGCGTTATTAAAACCGACAGCGCGCGCAATTTGTTTGATTTCCAAGTTTTCCTTTCGCAGCATTTCCTGCGCTAAAATTAGCTTTTTGCGGATAACATAATGATGAATCGTTTCGCCCGTCACCTTTTTAAACGTGCGATGCAAATGACTTTCACTACCGTGGCAAGCAGCAGCAATTTGTTCGAGCGAAAGCGGTTCCGCTAAATTACTCGCCACAAAGCGTTTAATGTCCATCACCCATTCGGCATCTGGCACGCGCTCGCCGCCTGATTTACATCTTTTGCATGGCCTAAAACCCGCTTTTATCGCGGCACCACTTGATTTGAAAATGACCACATTCTCATAATTTGGCGCTTTTGATTTGCAAGACGGCCGACAAAAAATGCCTGTCGTTTGAACAGCATAATAGAATACGCCATCAAAATTAGCATCGCAATCGGTAATAGCCGTCCATTCTTTTTTCGTTGGTTTTTGCATCGTGCCCACCTCCACTTTTATTATAACGCAATCGGGCATAAAATAACGGTTTCAGGAATGAAAAAGCAAGAATTGAAACATTGCTTGCTAAACGTTCGTCATTGTATGGTTTTCCCCTTTCTATGAAAATTTGACTAGCTATTTTCTTCCCAAAAAGTTCTTTTCATGAGGTTTTTCAGAAAACTCCTCGTTTGAATGGTCTAGTTTACAGGAGGAAGCTCTCATTTTTTGATTTTCGTGATTATCTTTGATGGGCTAGGGAAAAGAAAAGCGGGCGAATGTTATTTATGTGTACCAAAAAGGAGGAATAGAGATGAAGAATTTTTTTGGAAAGTCGGCTGTATTTTTAGGGGCTATTGCGCTAACTGTTTCGGGGGCAACGGTTGGCGTATCCGCACACGGGTACATTTCAAAGCCTGAGAGTCGCGCTTATTTAGCGAAACTTGGCGTAAATCAAAATGCGGGGCCAATTCAATATGAGCCGCAAAGTGTGGAAGCAACGGGAAACTTCCCAACTGGCGGACCAGCCGATGGCCAAATTGCTGGCGGGGGGAAATTTAGCGACATGGATGTGCAAACCGATTCGAGATGGAGTAAAGTAAACTTAACCGGTGGCGCAAATACAATTGAATGGACGCTAACGGCGCTGCACCGTACTTCTGAATGGAAATATTATATGACGAAAAAAGATTGGAATCCAAATGAGCCGATTACACGGGCATCGCTTGAGCATCTGCAAACAATTGATGCCGGCAATACGATTCCAACGACAAAAGTCACTCAAACGGTAAATCTCCCAACTGATCGTTCAGGCTATTACGTCCTTCTTGGCGTGTGGGAAATTGCAGACACTGGGAATGCCTTTTATCAAGTGGTTGACGTGAATTTATCGAACAACGGGACATCGGGCAGTTCCCCGTTACAATTTGTACCGACTTCTATCCAGTTTTAAACAAAAAATGAGAGCGGGAAAATTTCCTGCTCTTTTCTTGTGTTACGGCTTCGTTTATAATGATTTTAGGAGAGGAGTAAACGAATGAACGCCATACAAGTGAAAAACGTAACATGTGAATATCAAGAAACTATCGCCTTAAATAAGATTTCGCTTGAAGTGCCTGAAAAATCAACTTGCGCCATTATTGGACCATCTGGCTGCGGGAAAACAACACTTCTCCACGCAATGGCGGGTTTTGTCGCACCAACAGAAGGCGAAATTCGCTTTTTCGGGGAACAAAAAATCGGTTTTCCTGATGAAACTGGGATAATCCTACAAGATTACGCGTTATTTCCTTGGAAAACTGTTTTTGAAAACATCGCTTTAGGTTTAAAAATCAAAAAACAATCTAAGGCCGAAATAAATGACCGCACGCAAACACTTTTAGCGGAACTTGGCCTTGAGGCGTGCCAAAATAAATATCCGCCAGAACTTAGTGGTGGGCAAAAACAGCGCACCGCAATTGGGAGAAGCCTCGCGCTTAATCCGAAAATTTTATTGCTCGATGAGGCCACGAGCGCGCTTGACGCGATGACGAAGGAAAGTTTGCAAAATAGGCTGCTAGAAATCCAGCAAAAACGCGCCACCACAATGGTTCAGGTCACCCACTCCATTGAAGAGGCCGTTTTTCTCGGCCAGAAAATCATCGTCATGGGCACAGGCAACATTAAACAAGAAATCGCCAACCCTTTTTTTGGACAAAGCGAGCTCCGTATGCGAAAAGAATTCTATGACATGTGCCGAACAATTCGTTCCGCGCTCGGAAATGAGGTAGCGAAATGAAAATCAAAATCGCAAACAGCCTCATCGGCATTTTAGGCTTGCTACTCATTTGGGAGTTGCTTTACCTTTTTATTAGTAGCCCCGTCATACCAGCGCCGCTTGCAACGTGCGTCTTATTTTTCGAAAAAATCCCCGAACTGATTCCGCATACGCTAATGAGCCTGTACAGAATTGTCGTCGCCATTCTTGTTTCGCTTCTCATCGGAATTCCACTCGGCATTTTCATTGGCGCGAACCAGCTGGCCGACAAATGGCTCTCGCCGATACTTTATTACATCTATCCGATCCCAAAGGTTGCCTTTTTACCCGTATTCATGATTTTATATGGGCTTGGCGATTTATCAAAAATCATGCTCGTAATCTGGATTATCATTTTTCAAATTATTTTATCCGCGCGTGATGGTGTGAAACAAATGGACCCAAACTGGGAGAAAATCATGTTTTCCTTCCAAGCTACGCCTTTTATGAGGTTTAAGCACCTACTTTTACCAGCCATTTCACCGCACATCATTAGCGGGCTTCGCATCGCTATCGGCATTTCGCTCGCCTCACTCTTTTTTGCGGAAAATTATGCAACTACATATGGACTTGGTTACTACATTATGAATGCGTGGTCAGTAATTGACTATCCTGACATGTTTTGCGGTATTTTAGCACTTGCATTTCTCGGTTTTTTCTTATTTAAATTGACCGATTTATTAGGAAAAAGGCTAATCAAATAAAAAACGTTCAAATGAACGTTTTTTTATTTGCAGCTCTTTTTAAAATTAGTTTTTCCCCTGTATCTGTCACAAAAAGATTAATCTCAGCAATTTTAACGGCTGAAAAATTCTTACCGTTTGTTAAAATCTTTATTTTGGAGCCAACTGGATGTTGAATAAAGAACTGCGTTAACTCGACAACGCCCACTCCACCTCTTTGGGAGTAACCTTTTCGGATAACTCGCCCTTTATGTTCCATTTCTAACACTAAAAACAGCATGATAGATTTACCACTTCCTGTTTCAAACCATTTCAATGTGGCTTCTATCGGAATTGTACAAGCTTCAATTGATTTATTTGCTTGCTTATTTAAAATGATAATCACAATAATCATACTGACAAAAATAATGGCACTTATTGCTAATAATACCTTCCAGTAAGGCTCAGTTTGTATATTTAGTGACAGTATACCACCTATAAAAGAAAAAATGGTAAGCAGGATAGCAATATTCATTTTTGCGTCAATACTCATAAAAATAACCCCTTATCGTAATTTTCTCTGCTTTAAAAACTTATAAATGCCTTCTCTTTCATTCGTTTCCGTCACAAAATCAGCTTTTTCTTTCAATTCATTGTTCGCATTCCCCATCGCGACACCGATTCCAGCAAATTCAATCATCCCTAAATCATTTTCACCATCACCAAAAGCAATCACATTTTCTTGCTTCACAGAAAGGCGCTCAGCCAAATTCCGCACGGCCACCGCCTTATCAATTTGCTCCGGCAAAATCTCAATATTGTTCATATGAGAGGACAAAAAGTGCACATTTGGGAGCACTTCAAGCTCCGTACGCAACTCCTGAATCCGCGAAAAATCCTGCTCCTCTACAATTAAACCGTTCACCATCTCATCGACAAACCGCTCGAATACATCTCGCTCATTCACCGAAACATGTTTCACCGCCTGAACGCGCTCTTTATCATCTTCTTGTTTAAAATGGGACGGGACTTCACCAATATAGAACACCGTATCCGTCGAAAAAAAGAACGCCCTTACCTTTTCAGCCTGGCAAATCTCGTAAATTTTTGTGAGCGCATCATTATCCGTTTTCACGTGGTGGAAAATCCCCTCTTTGTTCGCCGCAATTGAGCCATTTGAAGCGATTACAAATGCTTCTTCATGAATATTTTTCGCAAATTCATTCGCCGCATGAAACATCCGCCCAGTTGCCACCGAAAAATAATGGCCTTCTTTTATTAATTTCCTCAAAAGTCGCCGTGTTTTTCTCGGCACCTTATGATTTTTCCCAAGCAACGTACCATCTAAATCGGTACAAATCAAGTATTTCTCCACAACTTTCTCCCTTTCCAAACCTTTACCTTTAATTATAGCGAAGTCCATAAAAACCGCAAGATGAACTTGCGGTTTTAAGTCAATCCAACATCGAAAAATCGGTCATTTCGTCATAAGAATAATCCTTTTGAATCATTTCTTTTTCTTTCGTCCATTTTTCAATGCTATCAAATTGTTTTTTGCTGACTTTTTGAGCTTTTGTATAGTCTTCTTCTTTATTTTCTAAGTAACTTGTCATCGCATCTGGGAATTTATACGTCTTTAAAATATCCGCGTAATCAGCCGCATCATGCTCATTCATATACGCAACACCTTTGTTATACGCCCGGTAAAACGCAGAAATATCCGCTTCGCGGGATTTCACAACATCGCTTGCAAAACTAATTGTGCCACCTTTAATCCCGTATTCTGCGGAGCTTCCGAGAACATGGGCGCCATTTTTTTCAAGAAGAGTGGCTTGAGGTTCTGTAAAAATCACAGAATCCACTTGATTATTCAAAAGCGCTTCATATCGCGCAGAAATCGACGGAATTTGTACGATTTTGTAGCTAATATCATTTTCCGCGGCCATTTCGTCCATGATGTATTCTAGTAAAAACTTCGGCACGAGCGAAACTTCCTTGCCATCAAGCTGTTTGATATCCGTAATCCCTGAATCAGGCGAGGAGAGCAATTTGAAATCTTCATTAATATCGGACGTAATCGTGAAATCCATACCACCGTCACGCATCGAAAGTGCCGTCATCACATCGCCAATCATACCGTCGATTTTCCCAGCTTGAGCCGCGACATTGCGGTCGTTCGGCGCATTAAACGGGGTAATCTCCACATTCACTTTTTCTTCCTCAAAAAAGCCTTTTTCTTTGGCTAAAATAATCGGAATAGCAGATTCTGCTGGCAGCGTCCCAAAACGCAACGGTTTGTTCGTCGTTTCCGTTTTTGTCTCCGCAGCCTTTTCTGGTTCCGAATTTGAACACCCTACAACCACTACACCAACTAAAAGCAACATTAAAATTCCAAGCCATTTTTTCAATTTTCCTTACCATCCTTATGTAAAATTTGTTTCAATTCTTCCGCTGTCATGCCGAGTGCAACAACTTGGCGGTGAAGTTCGAGTGGAGGCGTTTCGCGCTCATTTCGCCCTGGTTTTGTCGTAAAAGCTAGTTTAATTCCTGCTTGTTGCAGGCGTTCCAAATCAGCCTCGCCGTAAGCCCCAAATGGGTACGCGAAAATATCCGGCTCATCGACAAATTCCGCACACGTTTTTAAATCCGCCAAAAGTTCGGCTGTCGTCGCCGTTTGAAATGTGCTTTTCGCACCATCTTGATCATGCAAATCGGTCGTATGGTTGGCAAACGTGAACACGTCACGCATTTCGTTCACCTCGCTCACACTCATAACCACTGATTTTTCTGGATTAAAGCGCTTGGCGGTTTTAGCTAGCCAGCCACGCACAACAAATAAAGTCGCGTGTAAACCACGTTTTTTTAACACCGGGTAAGCGTACCGTAAAACGGATTGGAATGCATCATCAAATGTAATTAGTACGGCATTTTCAGGCAAAGTTTTACCTTTTTCATAAAAATCCCGAACATCCTGCATCGAAATTACATTAAATCCCCCGCTTTGCAACATATCCATTTGCTTTTCGAAGTCATCCACATAAGCAAAAAGCATTTTTGGAAGTGCGGCATCACAATTTGTCGCCACTTCAACCACCGAAGGCGCGCTCTCCCCAATTGCTCCCCGCTCGCGCAGTTCGTGATACATTAAAACATGAAAACTCATTTTCCCCTCTCCTTTTCGTGAAAACACTCACAAGAACCCCTTTCATTTTAGCGGAATGAAAGGGGTTTGTAAATGCGTGATGTGAATTTTAACGCTTATATTTTATAGGAGCGTTTAGTTTGGAATATACAAAGCACGTTTCCCGAGCCCTGCTGAATCTCTCTGCCCAACCTGCACTTGAGCAAATCCCGATTGTCCATCTGCGCGGTAACGAATTGCTAGTCCCGTATAGCTATTCGCTGGATTTGAAAGTAGACGTGCTAAATATTCGCCATCAACACTTTGTAAATTAAAATCAGTTGTTTTAACAGTCTGATTAATAATTTTTATATTTTTATCATTGAGCTCAAAAATTGGTTTCCAGCTAAATAATTGGTCACCTATTGGGACTTGCTGTTCAACATTTAAGCCATCTTTTGAGACAGATAAGCGATATTTATGATCCTCACCTTCTAAGACTACCCCTTTTCCCTTCGCTTGGTCGGCATTTATAGCGATACCTTCCTTCGCTTGAACATGTCCATTTAAAACAAGTTCGACATTAGTAAGCGTTGTATCATTTGGCGCAACAGACAAATACTCGTCCCATCGCCCTCCGCTCTCCTCATTTAATTTTTCCAATTTAAACTTCTCAGCATCATCCATTAGCATCATGCGCTACTGCTGCCTATTGCTTTCTAAAGTTAAATCGGGATTAGTTGCACGTTTAATTCGCATAATGCCGTCCGCTGTCAAAGTAATATTCTCATTATTAAGCTTTGTTTCTACTGAATTGATTGACAAGTGTGTTTTCCAAGCCGTACCTTCCGTATGTCTATCCAAATTCAGTGCGTTGGTAGAATCCTCCAAAGCCATCCGATACTTTTGTTTATCACTTTTTAAAGCTAGTTTTGGATTTAAATTCCCCTCAATTTGAGCCGCATCACGGATTTTAAAAATATAATCTGGATAACTTGAAACGCCAAGAACACTATTATTGTTCTCTACCATCGATACTTTTGTCATATCATCAGAAATAACTAAATTTTGTATAGCCATTTCTTCCAAAGCTACTTTTTGAGTTAAGCTATAAATGGTTGACATTATCGTATTTTTCAAATGGAACTCTCCTGAACCTCCGTCATTCATAGCAGCTTCCCCGCGAATCGGCAACACCATAATTTCTTTACATTTAAGGTTACCGCTTCCTTCTGTGATAAGTGCATTCCCTGTAATCCGTTCATTCGTTTGAGCGGAAACAGTTAATCCGATTGCCTCTCTAGTAACCGCTTTAAATGAAATTGCCGTATTAGCAAATGCAGCCGAACAGCCTACCATATTCACACCTCGGCAATCTTCATATTCAAATGCAGTTCCAATTCGAGGTATGTTAGGTTCAATCGTATCATTTGGATGATTAGCAAACCCCTTGCAGCCAATTAAATTAATTTCCTGATATTTCTTAAAGTAGTAACAAGCTTTTCCAAGCAAGTCATTCTCGCTTACATGGCTTTCCTTTAGTGCCGTTTCTTTTTTCACACGGGTAACGGTACTATTTTCTAGCAAAATAGTTTGCCCTAATTTATTAGGCTCTGTTACAAAATTAAATCCACTATGATTGTAATGAAGGTTCATAATGCTGACATTGCGAAACGAAACTTTGTCATATCCGTTTTCCACTAAAATACCGTCAGCATTCGCGTTATTACAATTAATATCAATCCCTCCATCAATATTTATCCCTGTATTAAATATTGTATTCGGATCTGCGGTAGATTGCTTAAAATAAAGTAACGCCGCTCCTTCAAATCCCGTTAATGCTGTAATTCTTGTTTTATATGATGTTTCTGTTAAAATTTTAATCGCTGTTGTTTGAACAATAATTGGAGATTTAATAGCAATTCCTTTTGCTTTTGGAAAATAAACACTCGCCCCACCACGTCTCGCAGCTTCTTCAAAAGCTCTATTAATTCCTGCTGAGTCATCCGTCACACCATCTAGCGCAACATTATAATCACGGATATCAATAATGTCATCGACAATAGTTGCATAAGTCATTTTAATCCTCTCCTTTATTCAAATTTGCTAATATTTCTATTAGCACCTAAAATTTAGCACATGTTCAACATTCTCTCAAGAAAGGTATACACTCATCTAAAAATGAAAATCCCCGCCACATTCCGCAGCGGGGATTTTCAATTTAATAACTTACATTACTTAACTTTCTATCCTCAACATTTTTGCCTTCGTACTTAATTGCATCCACTAACAAAGTACTGTACTCCAAATTATATAAATCCATCAGTTCCTTAATATAGTTCATCTTTCGTGAGTTCGAAAGATCAATATACACATATACGCCAGACATTACCTCGCTATTTGTTACCGTTGCTTCGCCTGAAAACATTGACTCTAAACCAGTTTGGCCTTCTGCTTTCATTAGCTCGATAATGGGCATGCTGGATATTTCCGTTAACTCTTTTACGAAATGGACATAGAACTCTTTCCATGTTGTCACAAATTGATAGTCTTCATCCTTGAAACGATAGCCTTTTATTTTATAACCAGTGAAAGTTTGTTCGCCGTTATAAACGATCATTTCATTTTCTGGAATGGTTGGCAAAAATTCTGTTTGCGGGTACGTCCAAATTTTAAGCGCGATTTCAATTAGTTCTTCTGTTCGTTGATTGATTTCTTGCTCGCCCCAATTTTCAGCGTGAGCGGGAAGTTTATTTAGATTGACGAAATGGCTCTCTTTAAATCCTTTTTCCATATTTTGTTTTTCCAAAAAAGATTTGTTGCTGTATTTTGAGTTATAGCCCGTCAGTGTTAAATTTCCGAGCCTGTTTAAGTACATTTCGTGGATTTGCTTGTAATCTTGCCCCAACTCTTGTTGCCATGCGAGCGTCAGCCGCCGCGGCATAATGTGCTCAATCGAATATTTTCGCGCGCTAACGCCTTCATAAATCTGCAGTTCTTCGGCATGCCCAAAATTTTCCAACCGCTCAAAAAAATAAGTTCTAAAAGCAGCGTTCATATTGTAAAAATCATTTGCGCGTAAATGGTCGTTGATAACGAAATCGTCCGGAATTTTTGCAGTACTCGTTTTGGTTAAAATTAGGTAACTAAATAAATCTTTTAGCGTGGGCGTGTCATTTGACTCTGCTCTCAACCGTTTTAAGTCGCGGTACAAAGTTTCAATAACTTTGTTAAGAGAATTAGACGGTATTTTAGCAATCATTCTTCTTGCGATGTAGTTTTCTAAAATAGTGAAAACATCGACAACTTCAAAATCTTGCAAGTCATTTTGGTTGTAATCATAAAGAACCGCCATTAGGAACGGGCGTACAACGGTTGATTGCAATTCATTGAAGCGTCTCAAAATGGCATTGATTTCTTTGTTTTCCGTGTTGCCTTCCAAAATTTGCTGATAGGCTAGCGAATATTCTGAAAGCTCATCGAAAAAGACCGTCTTATTATTAAATTTGCTACTATAAAATTCCGTAAACGTTTCATATACCTTCGAGATATTCGGATATTTGCTATTTTTAACGGTTAAGTAGTCTCGAAAAAACGAGCTTAGCTGAAATTGTGTCCGCTCTTCAATTGGTTCCCAGTAATTTTGGAAATGCGCCAATTGCAGTTCTTGCTTTTCATTCATCAAAAGAAAATTCCGAATTTTATCGGCATCGGTCAAGTCCACACCTGTTGAATTTAAACTTTCAAAAATGAGTTGCGGGTCATCATCTGGTGAATTCAAATTGACAATCATCACTTGTAATTTTTCTATCGCATTCATAAGTTCGTCGAGAGAAATGCTTTCCTTTTCCAGCTCATGATAAAAGTATTCATAGTTTATCGTTAAATTTGAATGCTTCACAAAGAATTTTTCGTCACCAAATAACTTTTTATATGTATGAAAATCTCTAGAATTCGGTATCAATTTATATTTATCTACATCGCGACTGAACGCGTCCATCAAAAATGCATTTTCAATATTGGCCGGGTTCACCCGTTCCCCTGTCAATTGGTGTGCTTCCATCCAGTTTTTCAACGCCAAAAGAAGCAGTGATATGGTTGTAAGTCGCTGTTGCCCGTCGATAACAATAATTTCCTGTGATAAATTTCCCGGTTTTACGACCATACTTCCAAAAAAATGCGTCTGTCTATGTTCTTTCTCTAACATCATTAAATCTTCCATGAGCCGTTTGCAGTTTTCTATCTTCCAATCATAATTCCGCTGATATACTGGAATTATCAGTTTTGAGGCACCGCGCAAATATTCTGTCAGATGCCTTACATTACCTTCCATATTTTCATGTCCTCCTCCGCTTTCGCTAGGTTTCGCGAAGCTGTTGTTTAATTGTCTATATGATAAAAGTATAGCATGAAGTATATTTCAAGTGAAATAAGAATTCTATCTATGAAAAAAAACGGAAATAAAGCGAAAGTCGCTTCATTTCCGTTTCAATATTACCTTAACCAATCGATCCTTCCATCTCAAACTTAATCAAACGGTTCATTTCAACTGCGTATTCCATTGGCAGTTCTTTTGTGAATGGTTCGATGAAGCCCATGACGATCATTTCGGTTGCTTCGACTTCTGAAACGCCGCGGCTCATGAGATAGAAAAGTTGTTCTTCGGATACTTTGGATACTTTTGCTTCGTGCTCAAGGGAAATATTATTGTTTAAAATTTCGTTGTATGGAATCGTATCGGATGTCGATGCGTTGTCCATGATGAGCGTGTCACATTCGATATTTGAACGAGCGCCGTCCGCGTTACGGCCGAAATGGACGATGCCGCGATACGTTACGTTACCACCGTGTTTCGAGATGGATTTTGAAACGATTGTGCTCGATGTGTTTGGTGCCATGTGCATCATTTTTGCACCGGCATCTTGGCGTTGGCCACGACCGGCGATGGCGATGGAAAGTGTCATACCACGTGCGCCTTCTCCTCTAAGGTAACAAGACGGGTATTTCATTGTCAGCTTGGAACCGATGTTGCCATCAATCCATTCCATCGTGCCATTTTCTTCAACAAACGTCCGTTTCGTTACGAGGTTGTAGACGTTATTTGCCCAGTTTTGAATGGTAGTGTAACGGCAATAAGCACCTGGTTTTACGACGATTTCAACAACGGCCGAGTGAAGCGAGTTGGTCGTATAAACGGGGGCTGTACAGCCTTCCACGTAGTTGACGCTTGCGTTTTCGTCGACGATTATAAGCGTCCGCTCGAATTGTCCCATGTTCGGGGAATTAATTCGGAAGTAGGCTTGTAGTGGCGTGTCGATTTTAACGCCAGGTGGTACATAGATGAACGAACCTCCCGACCAAACGGCGGAGTTTAATGCAGCAAATTTATTGTCAGATGGTGGAATGACTTTCGCGAAGTATTCCTTGAAGATGTCTTCGTTTTCTTTTAGCGCGGTATCAGTATCTTTAAAGACGATGCCGAGTTCTTCCAAATCTTTTTTCATATTGTGGTAAACAACTTCGGATTCATACTGTGCGGATGCACCTGCCAAATATTTCTGTTCGGCTTCTGGAATGCCAAGTTTGTCGAATGTACGTTTAATTTCTTCTGGAACCTCGTCCCAAGATTGAACGGTTTGTTCAGAAGGTTTCACGTAATACGTGATGTCCTCGAAGTCTAGTTCTGAAAGGTCTCCGCCCCAAGTTGGCATCGGCATTTTGTAAAACTGTTCGAGCGATTTCAAACGGAAGTCGAGCATCCATTCGGGCTCTTCTTTAATTTTGGAAATTTCACGTACAACATCTTCCGTTAAACCGCGTTCTGTACGGAAAACGGACGTATCTTTATCATGGAATCCGTATTGGTATTCGCCAATATCTGGAATTTCAGTCATATTAAGTTCCTCCTTTAACGATTTTCGCTTTCGTGAATGGCCCGCTCCATGGCTTTCCATGCTAGGGTTGCACATTTAATTCGTGCTGGAAATTTTGCGACGCCTGCTAGGGCTTCCACGTCACCAAATTCATCTATCGCTTCATGTTCGTGTCCTTGGACCATTTCGGAAAACTGGTGAGACATTTCAAGCGCTTCGTCTTCCGTATGCCCAATGACACTTTCTGTCATCATGGAAGCACTTGCCATCGAAATGGAACATCCACTTCCCGTAAAGCTGGCAGCTGTAATTTTATTGTCATCTATTTTCAAGTGCAAATGAATTTCATCACCACATGTCGGGTTGTTTAAGTCTATTGTGACGTTTGACCCGGCTAACTCCCCTTTATTCCGAGGGTTCTTGTAGTGATCCATAATCACTTGTCTGTATAGACCGTCTAATTTGCGACTGCTCATAAGCCAAAATACTCCTTCGTTAACTTTAATCCTTGAATGAAAAGATCAATTTCTTCTTTTGTGTTATAAATATAGAAACTTGCGCGAGCCGTTGAGTTCACGCCAAGCCATTTCATGAGTGGTTGTGCACAGTGGTGCCCGGCCCGAACGGCGATACCTTCTTCGTCAAGGACTGTGGCAAGGTCGTGTGGATGAACGCCGTCCAAATTGAACGTCACAAGACCTGCGCGCTTATGCGCATCTAGCGAGCCGTAAATGGTAATGCCAGAAATTTTTTGCATTTCGGTGAGCGCATAGCTGACAAGCTCCTGCTCATATGCATGAACCGCATCCATGCCGATTTCTGTCAAATAATCCACCGCCGCACCAAGCGCAATTTGTCCGCCAATCGTTGGTGTGCCGGCTTCAAATTTCCACGGCAACTCTTTCCACGTCGAATCATACAGTTCAACGAAATCAATCATTTCGCCACCAAATTCAGTCGGCGCCATTTTTTCTAAAAGTGCTTTTTTCCCGTATAAAACGCCGGTTCCAGTTGGCGCCATCATTTTATGCCCTGAGAACGCATAGAAATCCACATCGAGCGCACCTACATCGACGGCCATGTGCGGAACGGCTTGCGCCCCGTCAACCACGATGACTGCCCCGTGACGATGCGCGATTTGAGCGATTTCAGAAATCGGCGTCACCGTACCGAGCACGTTTGAAACATGCGCCAAGGCGACAATTTTCGTTTTAGCGCCAATCACGGAAGCCGCTTTTTCAACAGAAATGGTTCCATCTTGTTCGAGTTCGATAAATTTCAGTGTCGCACCTGTGCGCTTTGCAAGCTGCTGCCACGGAATGAAGTTGCTGTGGTGTTCAAGATGTGAAATAACAATCTCGTCCCCGCTAGAAACATTCGCCGCCCCGTAGCTATCCGCTACCAAATTAAGTGCCGTCGTCGTACCACGCGTAAAAATAATTTCCTGCACATGGCTCGCCCCAATGAATGCCCGCACTTTCTCACGCGCACCCTCGTAAGCATCCGTTGCCCGGCCAGCAAGCGTATGCACACCGCGATGAACGTTCGCATTGTCTGCTTCATAATAATGCGTGAGCGCGTCAATAACCTGTTTCGGCTTTTGCGCAGTCGCCGCATTATCAAAGTAAACAAGCGGTTTTCCATTCACTTCCTGCTCAAGAATTTTAAAGTCAGAACGAATTTTGGCGAAATCTTTCATTTAGCGCACTTTCCCTTCGATAACTTCCTTCAGCATCACTTTCACGCCTTCAATTGGCAATTGCTTTACAACAGGATCAAGGAACCCGTGAATTACAAGGCGCTCCGCTTCCTGCTTCGAAATGCCGCGGCTCATCAAATAGAACAGTTGAACTGGGTCAACACGACCAACCGAAGCAGCGTGCCCCGCGACAACGTCATTCTCATCAATTAGGAGAATCGGATTCGCGTCACCACGCGCACCTTTACTCAGCATCAGAACACGCGACTCTTGCTGCGCATCAGACTTCGAAGCGCCGTGCTTAATATGTCCAATACCATTAAAAATCGTCGTCGCCTTATCTTTCATGACACCGTGGGATAAAATAGTCCCAGTGGAGGCTTTCCCGTAATGAGTCACTCTTGTCGTCACGTTTTGGGTCTGCTTGAAACGACCAACCGTCACCGTCTTCACATCGCCAGTTGAGCCATCACCCATCAAATTCGTGATATTTTCATTGATGGTGTCGCCGTCATTCATTAGACCAAGTGCCCATTCAATGGTTGAATCCGCACCAATATGACCGCGACGATTCATATACGTCGTAACACCTTTTGAAAGGTTGTCTACCGCACCAAATGTAATTCGCGCATTGCGATTCGCGATGACTTCCTCCACAATATTTGCAATTCCAGTGCCTTCCGCGTCAAGCGAAACATAGTTTTCCACGTAAGTCACCGAACTATTGTCGTCCGCCACAACTAAAACGTGATTAACGAGCGGTTTTTTCGCATCTTGTTGCACAAAAATCGTTTGAATTGGCTCACTGATTTCCACGTTCTTCGGCACGTATAAAAATACACCGCCATTCACAAGTGCCGCATGAAACGCCGTCAACTTATGTTCGTCTACTTGAACCGCTTCGTTCATAAAATATTGTTTAAAAAGATCTGGGTGTTCTTTGGCTGCCGTCACAATGTCCGTTAAAATAACGCCTTGTTCTTGCAGCTCCTTGCTAAGTTGTAATCTTGCCGGACGCGCATCCACTTGCACATAATAGTTCGCATCCGCTTTATTTAAATCAACCAAGTTGGTTACCTTTTCAGCTAAAGCTTCGTTTGAAAGCCCCGTACTAGCTCCTTCAAACGTATCAAACTCCGTAAAATTCCAGCGTTCAATCTTCGTTTTATCCACAAATGGCAAGTCAAGTTCACTTGCTAATTTCCAAGCTGCCAAGCGACTTTCGGTTAAAAAAGCTGGTTCGCTAGCATGTTCAGAAAAGGCGCGGATAAAATCATCCTTTACAATTACATTTTCTGTCATGATTTTAACCCCACTTTCCTTATTTTTCGACTACGTCTTCTTCCTCTTCGAATTCAATGCCAAGCTCTTGCTTAATCCAATCATAACCCTCTGCTTCTAAACGTTTAGCAAGTTCAGCGCCGCCTTCTTTCACGACTTTTCCTTGCATCATTACATGCACAAAATCAGGCTCGATATAGTTTAGTAAGCGCTGATAATGCGTGATAATCAGGCAGCCAAAACCTTCGCCGCGCATTGCATTGACGCCTTTTGAAACGACTTTAAGTGCATCAATATCAAGGCCCGAGTCAATCTCATCTAAAATCGCAATTTCAGGTTCAATCATAAGGAGTTGGAGAATTTCATTGCGTTTCTTTTCACCGCCAGAAAATCCTTCATTTAAATAGCGTTCAGCCATTTCTTCGTCCATATCTAAAAGTTCCATCTTCTCATCTAGTTTACGAATAAACTGCATAAGTGGAATTTCTTTTCCTTCTTCACGTCTGCTGTTAATCGCTGCGCGAATAAATTCAGCATTTGTAACGCCGCTAATTTCACTTGGGTATTGCATCGCTAAAAACAGACCAGCACGTGCGCGCTCATCGACTTCCATTTCGAGCACATCTTCTCCGTCTAGCGTAATACGTCCTTTTGTTACTTCATATTTAGGATGCCCCATAATCGCAGCCGAAAGTGTCGACTTCCCTGTACCGTTTGGCCCCATTATGGCATGAATTTCTCCAGTTGAAATTTCAAGGTTAACACCTTTTAAAATTTCTTTTCCTTCTATTTCAACGTATAAATCTTCAATCTTAAGTGTTGACATTCAAAATACCCTCCCCAGTTTGTTTTACATGCAATCTCGCATAGTCCTAGTTTAGTATAATTCTAATTTGATTACAACTATAAAAAACTGCACAGTTTATCTTCTATCCTTCATTTTACTATGAACAAGGCAATTTTTCCACCTCGGTTTAAATTATCATTTTTTACTTCTTATTTGAGAATTTATTCCTTATCTTTTAGTCGGAAATTCATTCTACCTACACAAAATTTCAATTTCATCAGAAAAAAGAGGTTGTCTAATAGGGTGTGATATGTTATCGTTAAGCTAACGTAATATTTTTGAAACAATACTTTAATTCTGTAATATTATTCATCGGAGGAGATTTTTTATGAAAAAAGTAATAATAGGTATCGGCCTACTATTGCTATTTCTCTCGTTACAAGGGTGCAGCTCTCCCAAGTCAGACTTTACAAATGCCATGAAAAAACTAAGTGCAAATAAACAATTTACAATAGATACCAAGGTCAAAGTTAATGAAGTATCTTCCAACTACACGGAGAAGCTTGGGATAAACGACTTAAATACAACAGAAGTAGACTTAAAAATTTCTGCTGATACAATGCTTCAAACTTCTGGAATGGACGCCAATGTGCACTGGAGCAATTATTCACTGCATGTTCAGTCGCTCCAAAATAACCGTAACGGACTCATTTATATTCCAGTTGATATTTTCTACACAATCGACCCAAATATTGAAGATGCGCTAGGCCAAACGTCTAAACAAGTCTATCACACTGTTTTGGATAAAAATGAAGATTTGCAAGGAAAATATCTTGATTTTTACTCTGCTCTACAAAATATTTCCAACCAACCAATTGATAAAAAAACGGTTCAAAAACAAGCGAAACAAATCAATGAGTTGGAAAAAGAAACCGGTATTGCTTTATATGAATTTATGAACCAACTGGATGATGACCGCTTTAAAACAAATGAAGATGGTACGGTTGAAATTTCTATCCATAAAGAAGATTTCGTCACCTTATCCGATAAGCTACTTACAGCTTGGGATAAAAACAACGCCATTGTAAACCTTCTCTCGGGACAAAACGATGAGTCGACAATCACTGCAAAAAAAGAATGGCAAAACTATCAAAATAGCGTGCGCGCTTATTTTAAAAAGCTAAATGCTGACAAAAATCGCAAACTAGACATTCGTATGAAACTTGTACCCGACTCGGACTATGGGATTAGCAAACTAACGCTCGACACGGATTATGAAAACAAAGCGAACAATGATCATTTTAATATAACGACTGAATTAAATTGGTTACCATACGAAAAAGTACCTGCCATTCCGTCAAGCGATGAAATCGTCACAAAGAAAGAGCTTGATAAAGTCATCTCAGATGGATTAAAATCGTATTTGCAAATTGAAAATAATAAATAGCACTAAAAAACGCGCTTTCGATTTTACGAAAGCGCGTTTTTTTTTAATAGAACTCTTTGTTGACGGTATGGATTGTTTTTTCCATATTTTCATGCATTTTATGGTCTTCGAGTAGCATAAGGGAAATAATGTCCATCACATACATAAGCGAAAACTGACTATTGACAAAATATTGGTTGCTCACAAAAAGGCTGTTGTAGACTGGAATGTTAATGTCGCTAAGCTCGACCATTTCATTTTTTTCAAAACTCGTGAACGTAATGATCTTGCTGCCGTTTTCTTTTGCTTTTTTTAGCGTGCTAATGAGTTCGCTCGTGTTGCCGGAATTTGAAATCCCGATTACAATATCGGAAGGCTTCGTAATCGCGCCCGTAATAATCATCATGTGTGACTCATTGAGACCTGTTGCGTTTAACCCCATGCGAATGAAGCGTTGCGACATTTCGATGGCCGTAAGTCCGGAGCTACCTAAGCCACAAATATAGACACGTCCAGCTTCACGAATTAAATTAACGACTTTGCGAATTTCAGCTTTATCAATCATTTTCACTGTATTGTCAATCACTTTATGATAAAACGAATACACATCTTCAAAAATATCTTCATAACCCGCTGGTGGCAAATCTGTTGTCGCCGTGTTGATTTTTATTTTCAAATCAACAAAACTTTCACAGCCAAGCCGCTTACAAAAACGTGTAATTGTCGCGCTTGACGCTCCCGTTTTCTTCGACAAATTCGTAATCGTAATATTTTTAATCGAGTTGCTTTCCTCCAAAATATATTTAGCAATTTTCCGCTCTTTTAAAGGTAAAACATTATACATTTGCTGGATTTTCTGCAAAATATTCATCACACACGACCTTCTCTACTTAAAAAATGGTAAAGCGCCCCGACCATGCCCGCTTCATTCCCAAGCGTTGCAAACTCGATTTTTGCCGTGTTAAATGAATCAGACACTAACTGGTCTAAAACGGCCGTTTCAATTCGAGGTTTAAAATATGTTTTTTGTTCCATAATGCCACCGCCTAAAATGATAACTTCAGGATTTAAAACATAAATTAAATTTACAAGACCCGCTGCCAGATTGCAAATCCAAACATCGACAATCTTTTGAATTTCACTATCGCCGTTTAGCGCGCGTTTCATAATTGATTTCCCCGTCAAATTAACCTCACCCGTTACCAAACTCGCTTGCCGAATGAGTTCGCTTGTTGCCGCAAGTTCTTGGAAATGCTTGCCATTAACGCCCATATATCCAATTTCGAGAGCACGGTTTGAAGCGCCGCGAAGCAATTTGCCGTCTGCTAAAAAGGCGCCGCCAATACCCGTGCCAATCGTCAAACATAAAACGGACTTGAAATTTTTAGCGCCCCCTAAATAAAACTCACCAAGCGCCGCACAATTCACATCATTTTCAACTTGGCATGACAATTGATACGCCTCTTCAATTCGCTCTTTTATTTTCGTCCCCGTATACCCCGGAATCGTGTAGCCCGCATAACTAATTTCGCCGCGCTCCGTATCCACAACGCCTGCAGACGAAACCGCAACGCCCGAAATCCCGACCTTATTTTTAGCCACAATGTCTAGCACAGCTTCCATAATAAAATTTTCCGTCTTCGTCAGTCTCGTTTGCACCATTTGAACCGGCGTAAGACGCTCACCCGACTCACTAAACTTCGCAAACTTAATAGCCGTACCACCAATATCCATACACAAATATTCCGCCACAATCGTCACCCCTCTGTAAGCACCTCATAAAAGGCCGCTTCCGTTTTGGCATCAATTAACCGCAAAACACGCTCCTCCTCCATAAGCACCTCCGCAAGTTCCCCGAGCAGCTCCAAATGGTCGTCCGCACTCGTTGCCGCAAGCGTAATCACAAGTTTTACCGGATCAAACATTTCACTGCCAAACACAACCCCTTCTTTCATTGTAGAAAAAGTGAGTCCTGCTTCATTCACCCCAAATTCCGGCCTAGCATGTGCGAGAGCGACATTTTTGGCAATCACAATATAAGGTCCGTTTTCGTGCATTGAACGAATCATTGCTTCGACGTACGAAGCTTCAATGGCGCCTCTTGCTAAAAGTTTTTCAGCAGATTTTCGGATTGCCTCTTCAAAGTTTTCTGCCGAAACACCAATTTCAATATCCTCAAGCTTTACATTATCCATTAACAATTTTATCCACCTCTTTTTTCAACTGACCTACATGTAATTGTGCTAAAGAATCAATGATTTGATAATGGGGAGTTAAATCACTGTATTTGGTCACCTCATTTGGCACAACAATGACCGGCATACCCGCCTGATTTCCCGCAATAAGTCCATTTTTCGAATCCTCAATGATAACCGCCTCGCCAGGTTCAACCGCGAGCTGCCTAGACGCCTCTAAAAACAAGTCAGGCGCCGGCTTAATTCGCTCCACATCCTCCGCCGTAACAATGACATCAAAATAATCGATTAAGCCCAAACGCGTCAAATGCGAAGTCGGCTTTGCCCGCTTAGATGATGTAGCTAAAGCCAATTTCAAGCCGTACTCTTTCACCGCTTCAATAAAAGCACCCACCCCTTCTTTAGGCGGCAATGCTTTACTTCTTTCCAAAAAAAGCGCGCTTGTTTCTTTGGCGAATACCTCTTGATTTACCGTCATATTTTTTTCATGTGCAAGTTTTTGAAAGAACGCTTGATCATTTGCGCCTACACAAATTAAAAATTCCTCAACAGATACATCATAATCGAGCTCTTTTTTGAACCATTCTTGAAAAATCTCATACCAGATTACTTCTGTATCAACGATTACCCCGTCAAAATCCATAATGACCGCTTTTAGCATAATTTCCCTCCTAGAAACAGATAAAATTTGGA
The DNA here is from genome assembly GCF_900186135.1 of Listeria sp. ILCC792. NCBI lineage: Bacteria > Bacillati > Bacillota > Bacilli > Caryophanales > Listeriaceae > Listeria > Listeria sp. ILCC792. The sequence continues at coordinate 93,711 of NZ_FYBO01000006.1, read as the reverse complement.
AGGAAAACGTATTTTCCTCCCAAATCAGTTATTTTTCTTTGCGACTATCTACTAAGTTTTGAATGAGTTCCGCATATTCTGGCGCGTTCAAGTAGTCCACTATTTCCACATAATAAACGCCCGGCTGTTTCTCGCGCACTCGTTCCATCAGTGATTTATGTGTCACGATGATATCACACTCTGTCGGCAATTCATTTACCGCAATATGGAATACTTTGATGTCATCTAAACCTGCATTTTTCACTTTTTTCTGTAGAACAGAGGCTCCCATTGCGCTAGAACCCAAGCCGGCATCACATGCATAAGCGATCCTTTTCACCTTACTAAAATCAAAACTTGCTGGTTCTTTTTCGGCAAACACGGATGAAATACTGCTTTTTTTACCTTTCAAGCTTTCCATTTGCACAGCTGCTTCTTGCAAGGCTTCTTCACTGTTTTTCGCGCGTTTGATGAACGGAATAGCAGTTAAGAATGTGACAAGCGCCGCCGCTAGAACCGCAATAATGATTTTAATATGGTCACCAGGCGCTGCCATCATCATGATGGTGATGATACTTCCAGGCGAAGCGACACCAACAAGGCCAGCATTTGTCATCGTTAAAATGAAAGTCCCCGTCATGCCACCTAAAATGAGCGGCAGGATAAGAACGGGATTCATTAGGACGAACGGGAAATAAATTTCGTGAATCCCGCCGAAGAAGTGGATGACACTTGCCCCGTAAGACGATGCTCGCGAACTCCCTTTTCCAAAAAACATATAGCCTAGTAAAATGCCTAAACCTGGTCCTGGATTAGACTCCAGTAGATATAAGACTGATTTTCCTGTTTCGGCTAATTGTAAGGTTGCGAGTGGACTTAATATACCTTGACCGATGGCGTTGTTTAAGAATAATATTTTGGCCGGCTCGATAATGAGTGCGGTTAGTGGCAAGAGGTGATAGTTGATAAGGTAATCCACACCTTCTGCTAAAACTGTTGTCACGCTTGCTACGGCTGGCGCCACCACCACGTATGCAAATAAAGCAAGAGCGGCTCCGATAATTCCAATTGAAAAGTTATTGATTAATAGTTCAAAACCGGTTGGAATTTTCCCGTCAATTTTTTCATCAAATTTTTTGAGAATCCAAGCTGAAAGTGGTCCCATAATCATTGCGCCAATGAACATTGTAATATCTGAACTAATAATTGCTCCCATCGTTGCTACAGTTGCGATAACACCACCACGGTAGCCATGAACAGCACGACCACCTGCGAAAGCAATGAGTAATGGTAGCAAGAAATTAAGCATTGGTGCGATAAAGCTTTTGAGCATTTCACTTCCGGTTGCAACGCCGATAGCGGTTAAAATCCCCCAAGCCATAAATGCCCCGAGATTCGGAATCACCATGCCGCTCAGCTTACTTCCAAACTTTTGAACTTTCATATGAATGGACATTTAAATCCCCCTTTCCAAACGTACCTTTCTTAAAGTTCTACTTCTTTTCCTTCTTTGATAGACCTTTCGATTGCATCTACTACGCGCAGTGAGTCAAGCGCTTCTTTTGGTGTAATAATGGATTTTGTACCGCTAACAACATTGTTTACAAAAGCCATGACTTCCTCTGCCAAATCGCCGCTAACTTCTCCGTTCGTGTAGTACCAATGTCTTGAATCAGGATAGGAAACACCTTCACCGCTTACAAATTTCACACCTTGATCACAAGAATCGATGTAAGCAACTCCTTTTGTCCCAACTAACTCTAATTTATCATCAATAATCGTTGGCGAGTTTTCTGGCAACACCCAACAGGCTTCTAGACACGCAATGGCGCCATTTTCATACGTGACAATCGCATAAATAACATCATTCATACCACTTTCTTTTAAAAGCACACTACGACTTTTGGCAAAAACTTTGACCGGATTAGCATTCATATACCAGTTAATATAGTCAATGTCATGAATCATAACATGCATACTAAGGTCAGATGCACCTATGTAACGTTTAGGTCCCGTTATCGGACTGTTACGGCGACAATAAAGATGGATAATATCGCCTAGTTCCCCGCTATCTAGGCGCTGTTTGACCATATTGAAGCGTGGATCAAATCTTAGTAAGAAACCAACTGTAAATACTTTATCGTAATCTTTCGTAATTTCATAAATGGCTTCCCCGTCTTCGAGTTCTTTTGCAATTGGCTTCTCAAGCAAAATATGTTTGTTGTTTTTAACTGCTAATTCAACACATTCCCGGTGCATGTTATCTGGTAGGACGATACTCACTGCATCAATTTCCGGGTTTTCTAATAAATCGCGGTATTCTTTGTAGCCTTTGCAGTTGAATTTCTTTTCAGCTTCAGCGCGTTTCTCATCGTTATACTCGCAGATGGCAACCAATTCGACTTGTGGTAACTTCTGGTAAATTTCCGCGTGATAACTTCCCATTTGACCAATCCCGATTACGGCAACTTTTACTTTTTGTTCCATTTTAAACTTCCTCTCCTTTTACTTGTTTAATGGATGCAATGAATCGTTCTGTAATTTCTTTTGGACGCGTGATGGCCCCGCCGACAACGACTGCTCTTGCGCCAAGTTCGAGCACTTTTTCCGCTTTTTCTGGCGTGTCTATCTTCCCTTCTGCGATAACAGGCAATTGGGTATGCGACAAGACGCTTTTTAAATAGGCAAATTCATTGTGGCTAATGTTACAGCCTGCTGTTTCTTGCGTATAGCCATGCAGCGTAGTCCCAATGATGTCTACACCTGCTTGTTCTGCAAAAGCAACATCTTGCAAGCTTGCGGTATCGCCCATAATAAGTACGTCTGGAAACTCCCTTTTAACCACCTGAATGATGTCTTTAAGGGTTTCGCTTTGTGGGCGTTTTCGCGTGGTTGCATCTAGGGCAAGAACTGCTACGCCGAGTTCACAAATCGCGCGTGCTTCTTTTAAAGTTGGTGTAATAAAAACTTCAGAATTTGGATAATCTTGTTTAAAAATACCGATAATTGGTAAGTCTACTTCTTTCTGAATCGCTTTAATGTCTGATACTGTGTTTGCTCGAATCCCTACTGCTCCACCTTCTAACGCGGCTTGTGCCATTTTTGACATGATATATGAGCTATAAAGGGGCTCTCCTTTTAGAGCTTGACAGGAAACAATCAATCCTCCTTTAACTTGTTGTAAAAAATCATTCATCATGGTATTCTCCTCCTTCTCGGTCTTCTGCTTCTTTTTATATAAAGTATGCGCTTTCAAATAGAATATACTATAGAAAAATAATTTTATCAATATCATAAAACGAAAATAATTTTCATTTCACTTTAAAAAGAATGGCCCTAGTTGGGCTAAAAAAATTTAAAATTTTTTATAAAAAAGGCATTGCCAAATTGGCAATGCCTTTTAACGTTTATTTATCAACAGGAACTACAGCGCCGTCCCATTCTTTTGTAATCCAATCTTGGATTTCTTTTGAGTGGAGAACTTCAACAAGTTTTTTCACGTTTTTGTTGTCTTTATTTTTTTCTTGTGTTACCACGATATTTGCATAAGGCGAATCTTTGCTTTCAATTGCAATCGCATCTTTTGTAGGGTTTAAGCCTTGGTCAACTACAAAGTTTGAGTTGATTGCAACCGCATCGCCTTCCTCATTGTTATACGCAGTCATCAAGTAAGCTGGATCTAAATCATATTTGAATTTCAAGTTTTTCGGATTGTCCTTAATATCATCAAATGTTGCATCTTGCGCTTTTACGCCATCTTTTAACGTCAACAAGCCTTCATCAACAAAAATGCCGATAACACGTGGCCAGTCAGATTGACTGTTAGAAAGTAAAATTTGCGCGCCGTCTTTTAAATCTTTTAAGTCTTTTACTTTTTTGGAATAAATGCCCATTGGCTCAATATGAATTGCACCAACATCAGCAAATTTATAACCTTTTTCTTTTTCTTCAAGTTCTAAGTAAGGTTTATGTTGGAAATAATTGGCATCAAGTTCACCTTCATCGAGTGCTTTATTTGGCATTACGTAGTCGGTATACTTGACGATTTTAAGCTCAATTCCTTCTTTCTTCAAAATTGGCTTCGCTTGCTCCAAAATTTGCGCATGAGGCGTGTTGGAAGCACCAACGATTAACTCCTTACCATCAGAACTAGATGACTTTTTATCAGAAGAACCACTGCCGCAAGCGGCTAAAACTAAAACTAAGCTAAAAACAAAAATTGCACCAAAGATTTTTTTCATGTTAAACTCTCCTTTTTTTATCTTTTATCGACTGCCTTCGTGAGTAAATCGCCGATGATTTGGAAGATGAATACGATGATTAAAATGATAATTGTCGCAACTATCGTGACATCAGGTTGATTTCGCTGGAAACCTTCTAAGTATGCGGCGTTTCCAAGTCCGCCTGCTCCGATTACACCTGCCATCGCCGTAAAACCAACAAGCGAAATCGCTGTGACGGTAATACCTGAAACGATAGCTGGCAAAGCTTCCGGAATTAAAACTTTACCGATGATGGTGAAAAGATTTGCGCCCATCGCTTTAGCTGCCTCAATTACACCTTTATCTACTTCTCTAAAAGCAATTTCTACCATGCGGGCATAGAATGGTGCAGCAGAAATAATTAAAGCGGGTAGTGCGGCTTTTGGTCCAATAATCGTTCCAACGAGCGTTTTTGTCATTGGTAAAAGTAGCACGATTAGGATAATGAATGGAATCGATCGGAATACGTTTACGAGTATTGCTGTAATCCAATATAAAATTTTGGCAGGCATTCCTTCATTTCGATTCGTTAAAAAGAGCAATAAGCCGAGTAAAATACCAAGTATGAAAACAGCAACTAAAGAATAAAGTGTCATGTAGAGCGTTTCTTGCGTGTAGCCCCACATCAGTTGCCAGTCAACGTCTGGGAAGAGTTCCTTCATCCTTCAATCACCTCTGTTTCAATCTTCAAGTCGCGTAAATGCTGAATCGTATTTTCAATTTCCGCGTCGCTACCTTCAATTTGCACGTAAAGCGTCCCGTAAGCGCCGTTTTGCGTTTGCGTTAAGCTTCCGTGAAGCACGTTTAGCGACACATCATGTTGTTTTGCGACTTCCGAAATGACCGGCCTTGTCGCATTTTCACTCATGAAGAGCAGTTTAACGAGCTTGCCTTCCGAATAGTTTTCAAGCAGTAGGTGAATTAATTCTTCCGTTTCATCTGATTCTGTGACTTGTTCAATGAACCGCTTCGTCACAGGCTGTTTCGGATGTTTGAAAACGTCTAAAACGTCGCCTAACTCAACCACTTTCCCAGCCTCCATAACGGCAACTCGGTTACAAATTTTACGAATAACGTGCATTTCATGTGTAATAACGATAATCGTCAAATTTAAACGCTTGTTAATATCTAGTAGGAGCTCTAAGACTTCATCAGTCGTTTGCGGATCAAGTGCGCTTGTCGCTTCATCACAAAGTAGTACAGTTGGGTCGTTAGCCAGTGCCCTCGCAATTCCAACGCGCTGTTTTTGTCCACCGCTCAGTTCCGACGGGTAAGCATCTTCTTTACCCTCAAGTCCGACTAAACGGATAAGTTCGTTCACACGATTTTTTCGTTTTTGTCCGCGTACGCCTGCAATTTCTAGTGGGAACGCAATGTTGTCAAAAACGGTTCGCGACCATAGCAAATTGAAATGCTGAAAAATCATCCCAATTTTTTGCCGAGCCTTCCGAAGTTCTCTCCCGCGGATTTGGCTTACTACCTTGCCGTTTACGTCAACTTGTCCTGCTGTTGGAAGTTCCAAACCATTGAACAGTCGAATCAGACTACTTTTCCCCGCGCCAGAGTAACCGATGACACCGAAAATCTCGCCTTCTGCAATTTCCAAGCTAACGTCATCGACCGCCCGCACTTTATTTTTTCTTGTCGCATAATCTTTTACCACATTTTGGAGTGTTATCATTCGCTTCACCTTTTTCTCTCAATGTAAAAAGCCTTCCTGCATGAGCAGAAAGGCACGAATTTAGCGTTGTACGACTTTCTTCTCATCTTTCAGAACCAATCTGTTCTGTATGAATTAGCACCTTAAGTGTTTACTTAGGTTGCTGGGCTTCGTCGGGCATATCCCTCCACCACTCTGGATAAGAATTAAATTATAATTGGCGCGCTTGAAACGCGTCCTGTTTTTTCATATTACATTTAGAACGCTGTTTTGTCAACAGTAAATTTCAGATTTATGTATCGAGGAAATGCTTTCGGATAATCCGGGGCTCGTTTGATAAGTATAATAAAAGACAGCAATGACCGTTAAAATAGCAATCGACATAATAAAAAAGCTTTTCTTTGTCATTTTTTCCCCTCCTAGCTTAAATTTTACTTCCTTAAGCTAAAAACGCGGGAAAGAAATGGGAAAGAAAAGCTAAAGATTGAATCAATATGAGCTTGAAATTGCTCGTTTAAATTAATGGTAATTTCACGGTAAATGTTGTCTTATGATGTTTACTTGTCGCCATCACAAGGCCGCCGTGGCGTTCCACGATTGATTTTGCAATCGCAAGGCCAAGACCCGTGCCTGTCGTCGTACGATTTTTATCGACTTTATAAAAGCGGTCGAACAAATGTGGCAAATCAAGCGCGGGAATTTCCTCACCGTAATTAATGACATCAATCACCGCAAAGTCTTCTTCTTTTCGGGCAACTAAATCGATATGTTGATTGCCTTCCCCGTATCTAAGGGCATTTGAAAACAAGTTTTCAAAGAGGCGCATAATCTGATTGCCGTCACCGCTCACAACTAAATTGTCCGCCTCATAAGTTTCAATGATTTCCATGCCCTTATCACGTGCAAGTCCATCAAATTCTGCGACAAGTTGGCGGAGCAGCTCGACCATATCTAACCGATCATTTTCCAACGTATATTCAGCACTTTCTAAGCGTGTATAAGAAAATAAATCATCGATAAGCTTATGCAAGTGCTTTGCTTTATCATAAACGAGCTCGGTATAGTATTTGAGTTCGACTTCATCACGGTAACGATCATCGTGAATATAACTTAAATAGCCTAAAATTGAAGTGAGTGGCGTCCTCAAATCATGTGATACATTCGTGATCAAATCGTTTTTCGCTTGCTGCGCTTCTTGCTCCTGTTTCATTAAATTTTCTTGACGTGAGCGCATTTTCTCAATGTTCATTTCCAACTCGCGAATTTCTGGAACAAGACTCTTCGTATCAACTGGACGGTCAAGCCCGAGCGCATAGTTAATTGTGCGCAGTTGCTTCTTTAATTTCCGTTGACGCATTAACCGGTAAAAAATATAGAAAATAAGTAACGCCATGATGAGCGTAATGATATATTTCGCCAACAGCACCACCGGCGACTCCACCACATTGTTATACTTTCCTCGTCCAAATAAATCCATAAATGAATCGCTTAAACCACGAAGCACCACCGACTCATCGCGAATCGACTGCACCCACAAAAAAATCGTCTGGAGCGCAACGCCCGCTAGAAGCCATGAAATTATCGCAAAAAAAGCAACTTGCCAAGGACCCATTACATGCGCGAGCCGCTCAATCATTTGTTTAAATTTCAATTTTATACCCTACTCCCCAAATCGTTTTAATCACGTTCTCCCCGTCTAGCGCTTCCCGCAATTTATCGCGTAAGTTACTAATATGCACCATGACCGTTTTACTCGCGCCAAATGCCTGCTCCTGCCAAATTTTTTCAAAGATATATTCTGAACTAAAAACCCGGCCTGGTTCACTCGCAAGTAAATGTAAAATATCAAACTCCGACGTCGTCAAATGAAGTTCCTTTTGGTTAACCGTCACAATATGCTGATCCCGATTAATTTCAATTGGACCAATGACTAAATTATTCGTTTCGTCCGCTGCAACCGACTGCATATTTTGAATCCGCCTTAAAATCGCCTTCACGCGCACAGAAAGTTCGAGCGGATTAAACGGTTTAATCATATAATCATCCGCACCTGTTAAAAGTCCCATAATTTTATCGTTGTCCTCCGCTTTCGCACTCAACATTAAAATTGGCGTTAAAATCCCCTCACTGCGCATCATGCGACAAACTTCTAAGCCGTCCATTTCCGGCATCATAATATCTAAAATAATCAGTGAAAAATCAATTTTATTCACCAAACTCCAAACCTCAGCCCCGTCATAAGCCTGATGGATATCATACCCTTCATTTTGCAGGTAAAGCTTGACCAAGTCGACAATTTCCTTATCATCATCTGCAATTAAAATAGATGTCATCGTCCCTTACCTCTTCTCATTTTTATTACCCTCATTGTACCATCACAACGAAAAAAAAAGAAATCAGTTGAGATTTCTTTAATAAATATTAAACATTTGTCGCTCTTCCTCCGGTTCCAAATGAATCAACACCTGTGCCTTCGAATAAAACTCACCAATTTCCCGTTCAATCTTGTCACAAAGCGCATGAGCCTCCGTCACCGTCATCTCACTCGACACAACAAGATGAAAATCAATGTACTCCTCCGCACCCGCTCTTCGTGAACGAAAATCATGAAACTCAATAAAATCCTCTTTGTGAGCTAAAATAATACGTTTGATTTCTTCTTCCTCTTTTTTATTCAAACGTTGATCCATAAGTGGTGGAAACGATTCTTTGAGCAACTTCCAAGCCTCATACATAATGTAAATTGCGGTTATAATCGCAATCGTTGGATCGAGCCAAGTCCAGCCAGTCAAATAAACGAGTAGCAGACTTCCTGCAATACCAAGCGATGTAAAAACGTCCGTATAAAGATGTAGCGCGTTTGATTTCATTGCTACAGAATTCGCCTTATCAGCCGCGCGTTTAATCACCCGAGAAATAATCATATTTACCGCTGCACCGAAAAGCATTACAGCAATTCCGAGCGCAGGAAGACGAATTTCATGCGGATTCGTAAATTTATTAATCGATTCTATAATAATCCAAATCCCCGCAACAAAAATTAGCAGCGTTTCAATTGTACCCGCAATATTTTCCGCTTTGCCGTGCCCATACGGATGGTCATCATCAGCAGGTCTCCCCGCAATCCGAATTGAGAAAAATGTAATGACAGAAGCAAAAAGATCCATCGATGAATGGACCGCCTCCGAAATAACAGCCACCGATCCCGTCAAAAAACCAACGATTAATTTTAAAACAACAATAATAAAATTACTTATAACGGATAAAATTGTTAAATTATTGTGACTCATCTTATCTGCCCCCAAACACTCACTTATCAAACACCTGAATAAGTGTATCATATCGAAGTTAAATGGGTCTACAGCAACCTTTTTAGTGTTAACCAGTTCTATATCAGAGATGAAACTTTTTTTACTCTAGGAAACTTTCTAAAAAGTTAAAAACTGGGACAACACTATGCAAAGTATACGTTTTATCCACAAATTCACCACGTTCAATCCGCACTAAAACCGGTACCGCTTCAATTTCAAAGCATGGCGCATATTCTTTCGAAAGATTTAAATCTAACGCATACGTTTCGATACCCGCACTTTTTTCCGCAAGCTCAATCATCTGCCCAGCAAGCCCGCAAGAACCACATAAAGGCGTATAAAAATAAAAAAAGCCACTTTTCTTTTCCTCCAAAAAGCGCGCCAAGTCGTTCTTATCAAACTGAATCATATTTACCTCCTAAAAAGCCAACCTCATACAAGGTTGGCTCGAAAATTTAATCCTCAATCACTTTTTCATAATCTTCGCTTGATAATAGCGCATCAATTTGTTCAGCAGATACATTTTTCACTTTCAAAATCCAACCTTTTTCATATGTATCACTGTTTAAAAGTTCTGGTTCATCTTCTAAGCCTTCGTTAACCTCTACAACTTCCCCCGTTACCGGTGCATAAAAATCAGAAACCGTTTTAACAGACTCAACACTTCCAATAGAGTCACCTTGCTCTATTTTATCGCCAACTTCTGGCAATTCAACAAAAACAATATCGCCCAATTGGTCTTGCGCAAAGTCTGTAATGCCAATGATATACGTATCACCGTCTTGTTTCACCCATTCATGTTCTTCCGTATACAATAAATCTTTTGGTAAACTCATTTTAAAAACTCCTCCTTTTAATAAAACAGCGCAATTTTATTTCCAAGCAGCTTCAAATTCTTCTTCTTTAAAGCCGAGTGTTACCTTATTCCCGTCCGTCGTAAGCGGACGCTTAATTAATTTTCCATCAGAAGCAAGCAATTTGAACGCTTCCTCTTCAGACATCTCATCTAACTTATCTTTCAAACCGAGTTCACGGTATTTGATTCCACTTGTATTAAAGAAACGGCGAAGCGGCAAACCACTTTTTTCAAACAGTGCTTTTAATTCATTCGCTGTCGGCGGATTTTCGATTAAATCAATTTGGTTAACCTCCACCTTGTTTTCCTCAATCCAAGCCTTTGCTTTTCTGCATGTCGAACACTTCGGGTACCAATAAAAATCTATCACAATCGCTACTCCCTTCCCACCTAAATCTACTTCTATCATAGTCCATTTTCCCCAAAAGCACAAATAAAAAAGCAAGTCCAACACAACTTTTGGCTAAAAGCAGCGCAAAAAAGAAAGCGCATACAGAGAAATCCCCTTAACTTTTTAGTACCTCTTCTTCCGTCCACTTTTTCGTGTCCTCGCTAAAGCTATAATAATCCGGCTTACAGTCAATATAAATCTCACTTACAAGCCTAAAGTCCTCCAAAACAAAAAGTTCCGAGTTCATAAAATACTCGCCTGATTTCACATTATGCCAAAACAAAGTCGAACCGCACGTCTTGCAAAACCCACGTTCACCAAGTTCCGACGAAGAAAAGCGCGTCATATTTTCCTCCCCCGAAAAAATCACGTCCAAACCACCACTAATGCTCAAAAACGGTCCAGCTGTCCATTTCCGACACATTTCGCAATGACACGCATGAATGTCATGATCCTTAGAATTCACTGACACATTCACAGCCCCACAAAGACATCTCCCATCTAATTCCCCCATCAAAACCGCTCCTTTTTACTATTATATTTAAGAAAAAAGCTGAATCTAAATGATTCAGCTTAATTTACCATCTTACTTTCGATTTCAAACATCGATTTTTGATAGTTAAAACGAATGGATAAAATGAGGCCTATCGCCATCATATTTCCGAGTAGTGCACTTCCTCCGTAACTTATAAATGGTAACGGAATCCCTGTAATAGGCAGTAAACCGATATTCATTCCAACATTTTCAAGAACGTGGAACATAATCATCATGACAACACCCGTACAAATATAAGAATAGTAAGGAACATTAATATCAAGTGCCACCCGAATAATTTGATAAATGAGCAGGAAATATAGCGCAAGTAAAATGCTGGCGCCTACAAAACCATAGTCACCACCGATAATCGTAAAAATAAAATCATTATGGTTTTCTGGAATCGCAATCGCATCATATCCCGCGCCGTTCCCGGTAATCTGCCCAGAACCAATGGCCGTCATCGCACGCAGCACTTGATAACCGCCACCTTGCGGATCAGTTTCTGGATTAATCCATGTTGTAATACGATCAAATTGGTATGGCTTAAAGCCAATCTTAACGAGCCAATTTTGATGATAAATAACCATCCAAATCGCAGCTGTTCCAAGCGCGATAATCCCACCATACAGTGGTACGATAATCTTCCAACTAATCCCCGAAACGAGAATCATTCCTGCAATAATCGCAATAAAAACAAGTGTCGTCCCTAAATCCGGTTGCATCATAATAAGCACTAGCGGGACCGCTGCAAAAAGTCCTATCTTCACAATCAACCAAAAATCATACTTAATCGTATGTACCTTAAACTTGTTGTTATGATCCATAATAACCTTCGCTAAAACGATAATAATAATAACTTTAACAACTTCCGACGGCTGTAAGCTTCCCAAAAATGGAATGATAATCCAACTTTTCGCACCTTTTACTTCTTTACCAAAAACAAGCACAAACACAAGCAGGAAAATACCAAGCGCATAATAATAATACGCCCATTTTGTCAGCCTATCATAATCAAGTTGCATCATCACAACAATCGCAAATGTTGTCACCGCGTACCAAACGATTTGCTTCATCACAAAGTTCGTATCATACTGCTCATTCGTAATCTGCGCACTATAAATCGATATTAAACTAATTAAGCAGAGCAACATTAAAGTTAAAATAATACCGTAGTCAATTCGCCCTGCCATTTTATTTTGCTGGTTCATTCTTTACGCTCCTAACTGGTTGGTTAACAAAACAATCCCTTACTTTGCCCCCAAACACTCCCGTAAAACCCAATTTATATATTATAACATAAAATTTCTCTCTTCATTATATCAAGTTTTTAACAGATAGGAAGCTTTTTCACGAAATTCTAATCTAAAATTATGATGAGAAACGCGTAGACGAAACCGGCCGAATCGATAGTTTATCACCAACTTCTGAAACATCTGCTTTTATGTGAAAAATTTCTTCCAAAAGTGCCGTCGTAAACACCTCATGAGGCGTACCAGTTTTAGCAATCGCACCATCTGTACAAGCAAAAATTTGATCACTATAAAGTGCAGCTTGATTCAAATCATGCAAAACAAGCACTATCGTCATTCCGTACTCGCGATTTAATTTCGTAAGCAAATCTAAAAGTTCCAATTGATGCGCGATATCAAGATATGTCGTCGGCTCATCTAACAATAAAATTGGCGTCTTTTGCGCCAAAGCCATACCAAGCCACGCTCGCTGCCGCTCGCCGCCTGACAACGTGTGAAGCGGCCGATAAGCGAGGTGCTCCAAATTGCATACCTGAAGCGCCCAACGAATTACCGTTTCATCTTCCGTAGTAAGCCCAGTACTCAGCCATGCTTTATGCGGCATCCGCCCGTAGGCAATTAAATCGTGCACCACCACATCTAAAAGGCCGTCTGGTGCCTGCGAAAGCATCGTCATTTCCTTCGCCAATTTTTTCGCGCTAATCGCCGCCAAATCAGTTCCATCAAGCATAACACAGCCGCTTTTAGGTTCGAGAAGGCGCATCATTAGTCGAAGGATAGTCGATTTTCCCGACCCATTCGGTCCAACAAGCGTCGTTATTTTTCCTTCTTCAATTTGCAGCGACAAATCGCGAATCGCAAAATCCTTTTTTCTCGAAAAAGAAAGGTTTTCAATGTCTATTTTCATGAAGTGACACGCCCTCTCTGTAATAGAATGAGGAAGAACGGCGCGCCAATCATCGCAAGTAAAATCCCCACTGGGAGCTCAATCGAGCCAAACCAGCTTCGCGCCGCCGTATCCGCAAAGCCCACCAAAACGGCACCGCCTAGCGCCGACATCGGCAGTAAATATTTATAATCATTCCCAATAATCAATCTAAAAATGTGTGGGACAACTAGGCCGACAAAGCCAATTAGGCCCGCCACACTGACTGCCACGCCGCTCAAAAATGCCGCCAACATGATAATGAAGAAACGATGCTTTTCAACCGCATAGCCTAACAATTTCGCCGCGTCGTCGCCGAGCATGAGCACATTGGACGAGCGGATGGCAAAAATGCTAAGGATAAATCCGACCACCATGTAGGGAAATATCATCTCCAAGTGATACCAACTTTTCCCCGAAATTGTGCCCGTCATCCATGAAATCACACTCTGCACACGATTCGAGTAAAGCACCATAATGCCAGAGGTCATCGCCGTAATAAACGCGTTAATCGCCACACCCGATAGAATCACGCGCAGCGGTGAAACCCCTTTATCCCAAGCCACGATGTAGATTAAAAGGGCTGTTCCAAATGCGCCTAAAAATGCACCAAGCGGGACGAAACCTGATAAGGTAGGGAAAACGATTGTCAAGATGATGGCAACAAGGCCTCCGCCCGCCGATACACCGATAACGCCTGGATCAGCAAGCGGATTTCGCATAACGCCTTGAAGTAGGCAGCCTGAAATCGCAAGCGCCGCCCCAACTAAAAAGGCAATTAGCATTCGTGGCAAGCGTAAATTCCATACGAGCTGGTTGGAAAGCGTGTCGCCGTCACCCGTTAAAACATGCCAAACTTGCGAATACGAAAGACCCACCGAACCAGTCGTCAAACCGTAAAAGAAAACCACAATTAGAAGGACTAGAACAACAGCAAGCGAAATCAAACGGCGTCTTCGTCTAGGATCATGCGCCGCACTCATTTCGCCACCTGATTTAATTTCTGAGTCATATAATCAAGCGCCTCGTCAATTCGGACACCCGGATTCGTTCCAAACAAATCAGCCGGGAGCACCATGACATGGCCGTTTTTTACCGCCGTAGTCGAATTCCAAGCGTCATTTTGTTCCATTTCTTTTCGAAAAGCCGCTTCCGTTTCTTTTTCATCCCCACCGTGAATCATTAAGAAAATCACTTCCGGATCTTCTGCAACAATTTTTTCAATATTAAGTGCCGCGTACTGTGGAAAATTCTCCACGCCCTTTAAGTTTTCGGCAACATTAATTCCACCAGCAATTCGCAAAGTATCTCCGCTAAGCGATGTCGGCAAAGCCGCATAATTGCTTCCCGGTGCCCCTAAAATCATAAGCGCCCGGACACTCTTCCCCGCTTGCGCCGTTTGAATTGCCTCTTCCTTCTCGGTTAGCATCTGATTCAATTCCTTCGCTTTCGCCTCCGCAGAAAGCAATTTCCCCAGCACTTCCGTTTGCGTTTTAATTTCATCAACCGAATTCGCGCCCGTCAAAATAACCTTCGCCCCAATTGCTTCAAGCGCTGGTACATCCTTCAAATTTTGCTCCGAACTTGCCACAATCACATCAGGCGCAAGCGCCGCAATTTTTTCCAAATTTAAATCATGTGTATTCCCAACTTCCGTAGCGTTTTTCGCTTCGTCCGGTTCCACACCACTCGCATCTTGCGTTTGCCGCCCAACCACTTTCCCGCCAAGCGCATAAACAATGTTCATATCTGAATTTGTGAGCGTAATAATTCGCTTCGGTAATGTATCAAACGTGACAGTCCGCCCCGCCATATCATGTATCGTTAAAACTGCTTTTTCCGCTTTCGCCTCGCTAGGAGTCTCTTTTTCCGCCGACTCAGGAGCCCCCGAACAAGCAGAAAGAAATAAAATCGCGATAAAAACCAGTCCAAAATATGCCTTTTTCATAGTTTCCTCCCCGTGTTTTCTGGTATATTTATTGTACTAGAAAATCCCTTTTAATTCAAAGGTTAATTGAGAATCATTTTCATTAAGAACGGAGCGATCACATGTTAGACTTTGTAGTCCCCTTGCTACTCATCGGTTTAGGCGCCTATTTTTATTTTTTCACCCCAACCAATCAAAACCAAGCCCTCAGCTACCGGACAAAAGCGAGTTTAAAATCACCAGAAGCCTTCAAACGAGCGCATCGCTACTTAGGCAAGCTTTGGCTAATACTCGGTACCGCCACATTTTTCCTTTACGTTGCACTAAGTTTTGTCCCCATCCAATTTTTCATACGCAGTAGCTTGTTTTTCGTCATCCTTTTAATTTTATTATGCCTATCCATTTTATTAACCGAACGTAAAATAAAACAATAATTTTTTGTTGAAAAACAACAAATTTTATTTTATACTAAAACTAATCCTAAAAGTAGTGAGGTATTTAGTATGAAAAGAGAAACTTTACTTTTAAAGCTCGTCATTATTGTTCTCTGTATTCCAGTATTGGCGCTTGCATTTGTCGGTCTGCCTCGCCTGATTATCGGGGCACTTCAGACCTTTCCAAACAATCAAATTTTTGTTTATATGGCTTTCATCAGCATTTATTTGAGTGCCATTCCATTTTTCATTGCCGTAGTTCAAGCATTCAAACTGCTACTTTTAATTGATAAAAACAAGGCTTTTTCAACCCTTGCAGTTAAAAATCTAACTAAAATCAAGTTTTCTGCTTTCCTAATTAGTGGCCTATATTTACTCACCTTACCACTATTCTACATGGCAGCCAACATCACAGATGCGCCCGGAATTATTTTCATCGGAATCGTGGTCATTTTCGCCGCATTTATTATCGCCATTTTTTCGGCTGTTCTTGAGAAGCTACTACAAAACGCGATTTCCATCAAATCTGAAAATGATTTAACGATATGAGGTGATTTTATGGCCATTATTATAAATGTAGATGTTATGCTCGCCAAACGAAAAATGTCCGTTACAGAACTATCCGAAAAAGTCGGCATTACAATGGCAAATTTATCCATTCTAAAAAACGGCAAAGCAAAAGCCGTCCGCTTCTCAACCTTAGAAGCTATATGTAAAGCACTCGACTGCCAACCCGGCGACATTTTAGAGTATCAAAAAGACGACGAAACACTTTAGCAGGTAACTGTAGCAAATTATGAACTTACACGAAATAAAAAATCAGGCGGATAGCAAAGATTACCTTTGTCATCCGCCTGACCGTTAATTCGCTAGGATTGGCAACAATTTCACCATTTCCTCTTGAACCAGTTGTTGATCATATGCTGTCGCAGAATGAAAGGCATTGCGCTTCAATACCTGTTTTTCTGCTTCACTGATTGAACTAAATTGCACCAATTTTTCAGCAATCGAACTAGCACTACCAACCTCCGTGAAATAACCGTTTTCTCCCTCAATCAAATACCCTTGAATTCCCGCAATACGACTACCAATCACCGGAACTCCACACGCCATCGCTTCGATGCCAACAAGTCCCAAGCTCTCCCCTTTTCTCCGACTAGGAAATACAAAAACATCCATTTCGTTATAAAGTGCGGCCAAGTCCTCTTGCGGCAGTAAAGTATAGCAACGCACATCATCTTGAAGCCCGAGCTCCTGAATAAGCGCTTCTTTTTGCTCGTTTTCCTTACCATTCCCCACCATAATAAGCCGCACAGGCCGATTCGATACGCGCTTAAATTGCGCAAAACCTCGAAGAGCATCGTCCCATCCTTTATCAATATCAATACGTCCCACGTAGCCAACACAACAAACGTCCGCGTCCTTATCTATTTTTTGAGGTGCAAAAAGCGTGCGATTCACTCCACCAGACGGCGAAATCAAAATATCACTAGATACAATTTTGTATCGTTTTATAACCACTTGTTTGAAATAATCAGACGGCACAACAACATGATTCGCCTGTTTTAATAACCTTGCCACCCATGATTGCAACCGTTCTTGAATCCGGGTTTCCGGAAACACATCACTACCATGAACATTCACAGTAAGATTAATTTTACGGTTTAAAGCTTTCGCACATAAAATGGGGATCGCACTATGAGAAGCGTAATGCAAGTAAACTACATCATATTTTTTAAACAATAAAGTAAAGAAAATACGGAAGTAAAAAACAATATAATTCCAAAGCTTTTTCCACTTGTTTAACTCTTTATTCATTGTAACCGTATCAATTTCACTTGATGCATTTTCAAGTATATGCACATGATTTTTCACAAAAATGCCGTATGACGGGTATTCTTTAGATGGAAACATGTTGGCGATAACAAGTATTTTCATGTCTAATTTCCTTTTCAAAATATTTTTGCAACAACTTAGTAATCTTTTTTATTTTAAATTTTAGAAAACTGCACACTAACAAGAAGGCACATCGATTTTTCGAATCACTTTCAATGTGCCTCACTCCCTTTTTATCTCTCTTCACGAATCACTCTCGCCGGAACTCCGCCAATAATACTATATGGTGGATATTTCTTCGCCGGAACCACTGCCCCAGCGGCTACAACACAACCATTCGGAATTTCTGCACCCGCTAAAATCGTGACACGAGTGCCAATCCAAACATCATTGCCGATAGAAACAGATTTTTTTTCTGTTCCACTATCTAGAATTTTCTGCGTCCCGTCAATACAATGCGTTTCCGTTAAAATGACTACTTCAGGTGCCATTAAAACATCATCACCAATATAAACTGGTGCCGCAGCAATGATCCGCGAGTTATCACCAATTGATGAACGCGTTCCAATATGAATATTTTTCGTATATCTTAATTTTAAATTTGGTCGTAAGTTACTATTTTCTGCACAACTTCCAAATAGCGATTTAGCAACTTTGTTCTTAAGCTTGCGCAATAAGCGTCCAGCTGCAAGTCGATTAGGCATCGGAAGGCAGTTAAGTATTGAAAATACAATTGCAAGCATTACTTATGCCGCCTTTCTTTCAGCACTTTCTTCATGAAGCTTAAATTTCCCACAAAATAACGCTTAAACATGCGACGCGGTTCCTGAGCAAAACGGTAAAACCATTCCAAGCCAGTTTTCTGCATCCACTCCGGTGCCCGCTTTGTCAAACCCGAAATAACGTCAAAACTTCCTCCCACGCCCATAACAAAAGGAGCCTTCATCGTATCAATATGCTCCCGGATCCAAAATTCTTTTTTTGGACTTGAAAAAGCAACAAATACAATATCTGCTTGTGATTTTTGAATATCAAGCGCAATTTGTTCCGACTCAGCATCATCAAAATAACCATTTCGGCACCCCGCAATTTGTAGTGCTGGAAACTTCTCTTGATGAATCCGCACAACGTTTTGCACCACTTCTTCGGTTGCACCAAAGTAAAAAACTCGGTATCCCTTTTCTGCGCTTTTCTCAACTAATTTTTCAAATAAATCGATACCCGTAACTCTTTCAGGTATATGTTTTCCTAAAAAGTTTGCCGCCCAGACAATTGACTGTCCGTCTGCATTGATAAGCGGCGAATCATTTATAATTTTTGCAAGTTCGCTATTTTCCGCCATTAAATTAATTTTACTGGCATTAATAACAACATGCTGCACTGGTCTTTTTTCGTGGACAATCTCTTCAATTTTATCCAAAGTTTCTTGCATTGTTAGAGCATCCACGTAGCTTCCTAATAAAAACATACGAGTCATAAATTTCTGCTTCTCCTCTTGAATTAATAAGCACTATTCGGCACAAAAATCACGCGTACCGTTTTCAGCAAAATCTTCATATCTAGTGAAAAACTGACATGTTGAATGTAGTGCAAATCTAAATTCACCATTTCAGAAAAGCTAACATCATTACGTCCACTGACCTGCCATAATCCTGTACAACCTGGCGTGATCGCTAAACGTCCTAAATCCCTTTTTGAATACTCCTCAACCTCTCGTTCAAGCGGCGGACGTGGTCCAACTAAAGACATGTCGCCTTTTAAAACATTTACTAATTGTGGTAATTCATCAATGCTTGTTTTACGTAAAAATCTTCCTAATTTAGTGATTCGCGGATCATGTTTCATTTTAAACATCGCGCCTTCAACCTCGTTATGTTCAAGTAACTCGGCTAATTTTTCTTCGGCATTCGGAATCATCGTACGAAATTTATACATCATGAAGCGATTACCATCTTTACCAATACGTTCTTGCTTAAAAAAAACAGGTGCTCTTAAATCGCTTAGTTTAATGAGGATAAATAATAAAATAAAGAGTGGTGTTAACAGAAACAGACCGCAGCTTGCACCAAGAAAATCTATAACTCGCTTGGCAATTGGATAAAATCTCATAGTTGTTTTTGTAGTGGGCTTTGCCACTGTTTTAATTGACTCCATCTCGATTCCTTTCATTAACTATAATAGTAATAATTATTCTTGTTGCTTTTCACATAATTTAAGACCGATCCAATAATTGATACTTGGGTGTTTTTAAGCTGTTGTACCGCCAATTTCGCATGTTCTTTAAGCGTTTTGTCACTACGAAGAACAAGAATTGCGCCATCTACATAAGGGGTTAAAACTAACGCGTCTGATGAAGCTAAAATTGGAGGCGTATCAATAATAATTTGATCGAATTCCTCAGCAAAACTTGCTAATAATTGCCCCATTTTTTTAGAAGCTAGTAATTCATTTGGGTTCGGCGGTATCGTTCCGCTCGTTAAAATCATTAAATTTTCAATTTCAGTTTCATGAAAAACATTCTCTGGCTGGATTTCGTTATCCGTTAACAAGTCCGATAAGCCAATATTAAATCTAATTCCAAACGTTTTATGTCCCGTTGGTTTCCGCATATCTGCATCAATTAAAAGCGTTTTACTTCCTTGCTTCGCATAACAAATTGCTAGGTTAGCAGATATGGTAGATTTTCCACTTTCAGGCTCCGGAGAAGTAACTAAAATCGACTTATATTCTTTATCTACAGATGAAAAATGAATACCCGTACGAAGAGTTTTAAATTGTTCCGTAATCGGCGAATTAGGATTTGTTTCAACAATCAATTTTCTTCTGTTCATTTGATTATTGTGCATCAGACATTATCCTTTCCTCTTGCGTCTATTTCTAGTATTGCTTCGTTCTCGTAAATCTTCTTCTTTCATTTCAGTGATAACAGTTAAAACTGAAAGCTCCAAAATTTGCTCTACATCTTCAGTTGTTTTAATAGAACGATCAAAGAGATTGCGGACAAACATAATAATGACACCAATAATCATTCCAACAGCTGCTGAAATAGCAATTAATAAACTCTTATGCGGTTTTATAGGAGCAGCGTCTGAATCGTAAACGGCAGGTGACAAAATATAAGTATTGTCAATATTCATTATTTCAGGGATTTCCTTATTGACAATTTGAACTGTCGCATTTGCAATTTTGACGTTATCTTTTGCATTTTCTCCTTCGACATTAATTTGAATAACTTGTGACTCCGCCGTGCTGTTAACTGTAATCATTTGTTCCAATTTTTTTTCCGAATATTTTCCGTCCATTTTTTGAGAAACCTCTGATAAAATACGTGGACTCGTTATAATCGAGGCATACGTATTTACAAGTTGCAAGTTTGCCTGAACGTCTTTCGACTCTACAAGTGAGTTCTCCGGAACTGATTGATTAATTAATATTTCTGTTTCGCTCTTATAGACTGGGATTGCTAAAAAGTAAAGGTAGCCTGTCATCAAAAGTGTGCATACGCAAGTACTAATAAAAATTTGCCACTTATTTTTTTTCAAAAGGTCCCATAGCTGCTTTAGGCTTAATGTATCTTCCATTGTTTCCTCCTGTCTTTATTCAACAATTGAAACTAACTTTTTATTATCCCTTTTCATCTTATATAAGCTTCCCATGTTATAAACCCTTGCATCAGCCATCTCTGAAATGATGTTTTTCGTATCAAAAATATTTTTCTGATTCATTCCGTCAAGCTGTTCAGCTACTATCATTCTAAACTCACTATGATCGGCTAAAACAAGCATTAAATCAGCTCCTGAAATAGCTTCCTCAAAGTTTGGTTCAATCCACGGCTTATGCACATGTGGATCAAAAATAGTCATTTCAAAATCGGTTTCATCTTTTAATAATTGAACAATTTCAATAGCTGGACTTTCACGAATATCGTCCACATCACCTTTATAAGTGACTCCACATACGACTATTTTTCGACCGTCAATTAAGTTCATAAACTCTTTCACTTTTTCTAAAATAAAGTGCGGCATCTGATTATTAATTTCGCGCGCCTTTTGAATAAGTGGTGTGTTTTCAGGTGTTGCCGCTACAATAAAGTATGGATCCACCGCTAAGCAATGCCCTCCGACGCCTGGACCTGGTGAATGTAGATTAACACGCGGGTGCTTATTCGCCATTTGAATAACTTCAAGCGCATCTATTTGAAGTGCATCACCAATTTTTGCAAGTTCATTAGCAAGAGCAATATTTACATCACGATACGTGTTTTCCATGAGTTTCGAGAGCTCCGCAGCACCTGCTGTAGCCTCGATAAGTTCCCCTTGAACAAACAAACCATACACGTGTTTTCCTGCTTCTATGCAAGCAGGTGTAAGCCCACCAATAATACGATTGTTATATACCAATTCATGAATAATTTTCCCTGGTAAAACGCGTTCTGGGCAGTGAACTAAAAACACATCTGCACCAACAATGAATCCAGCCTCCTCTAGCATCGGCTTTACTACATCTTCTGTCGTACGCGGGGCAATTGTAGATTCTAAAATAACCACATTTCCTTTTTCAAGAAAAGGAAGAATATTATTTACCGCGTCTTTCACATGTGTTAAATCACAAGAAAGATATTCATCAGGAATATTCGGTGTTGGAACTGAAATGATGAAAACATCTGCTGCCTCTGGTTCCAGCTTAGCCTTAAAACGCTTGGATAATAATGCCTTATCTAGCTCTTCTTGAAGCCCTGGTTCTTCAAGGTGAAGACGCCCTTCATTTAACATATCTACAGCTTCTTTTTTAACATCTACTCCAACCACTTCTTGTCCGTGATTAGCAAACATTATCGCGGTGGGCAAACCAATATAGCCAAGACCAATTACTGCGATTTTCAAACGATCATCTCCTCATAGATTTAATCTCATTTGTTGTCTGGAATGGAAATTTCCCAAGTTGCAAGTACTTTAGGCTTTTCTTTGCCAAAAGTAACTGGTTTATAGGATAAATCGCCTGATTTCACACTTTTTGGCAATTCAAAATTTATTGCACCACTAACAGATTTATTCGCTTCGATATCTGTTCCGATATTATTTGCATCAGGAATAACTGTGTAAGTTTTATCGCCGTCTTTTATAATAAATTCGCTACCACCAACACCCCACGGCGTAGCATTTTCATTTTTAAAGTTCATATTGATTTGAACAATATTTTTATCGCCCTTACCGTTCTCTGTTGTTTCAATACTTTCAATTTTCATTTCTACATTATCTACTGTTTTCACTGGATAAGTTGCAGAAGCTTTCTTTTCCACTGACTCTTGTTTGTTATTTTCCTTACCTTCATCTTTTGCAGGTGCACTACAAGCTACCAAAGATAACGCACATGTGCCTGATAAAACTGCTAGTAAAACTTTTTTCATAGTTTAAATTAACTCCTTCAATTCTAAATTATTTCCTAAAACGAGTGATGAAAACTTCATCATCCAAATACTCTAGTGACTTGTAGAATCCATCAAAAATTTTGATAGATTGTTTGCAAGCGGCAACTATTTGATTAGTAGCCCACTTGCACAAAACATTTAAAACTCATAACTAAAATAAAAAAACTGCTTACGCAACTGCATTCTACTGTTCTTTTTCCAACCACTTTTGTAAAACCTTTGGGTTGTAAATCGCTTTTTCGGAGTTCGCATATCTCTCTAAATAAACAATGTAAATTTTGTCTACAAAGTCTACTATCCCTTCCTCTTTTAAAAGGCTTTCCATTTTCTTTAAAGAACTGGGACTTAGACCTGCGTATTCCGAAATGAATTTTTTGCTAAAATACTTTGGAAGAATATAAGCATCATCTTGCTTAACACCAAATTTTGAAGCTAATTCAAAAAAAGTAGCTGAAAGTCTTGAAAAGCTATTTTCGTTCATTAATAGATATCGATTCGTTAAAACATTATTCTGCTTTTGCATTTCTAATGCTAGGAAGAGCCAACCTTCTTGATGACTTAACAATTCCAGTAGTACTTCAGACTTTTGAAAGACAATTACCTCACAATCTATAATTGGTCGATAATTATCGACGTAATCCCCTTGCAAAATAATAGTATCCAACCCAATAAACTCATTTGTCTGCTGTAAACTAATGGGGAAATCCTGATGTTGTGAAACTATAATCCCTGATGTTAAAAAATAAATTTCATTGCTCTTTATTGGATTAATCACATGGTTCTTCTTCATTTTCCGATATTCATGTTTCACTTGTGGAGATTGAATGAGCAATTTCATCAAATTTTGTTGATTAAAATTTGATTCTACAGCATCATTGGAGTACAGTTCTTTAATCTCAGTAAGCATTTTTCTCACCCTCCTAACCAGAACGCTTTTCAGAATTTTCGTTTTTTTCAGTAACTTGAACGTTATCATCTATTAGTGAAAGTGCTTTAATCGACATGTTCTTACTTTAACAAAGCTACCTAAATGAAAATCGTACAACTCAAATCCTTTCTGAATTAACATACTCAAAACTAAGCTAATACTTTTCCTAAAATCGAGTACTTCTTTTAGCAATTCTTAATTCACTAATTATCATATCAGTTTAAAATCAGAAAAAAAGCTATTTTTATCGATTAACCTTTGTTTTTTGTGTATTTTCTGTTACAAGTTTTCTTATCTACTAATTACTAAAAAGCAATATTTATATTGAAAATCATCTGCTAAAAACCGCTTCTAATTGTTTTTTCAACCTTGATCTTTCGGCGTATTTTCTTGCTTTGCACGGAAAATTGTGCCTTTTTATTTTTTTCGTAAAATTCTCTACGAATAATCCGGTTTTTGATTATTCGAAATTTCTTGAGTTCACAAATTCGTTACAAATGTCCATAATTACATCGGATGTGTATATAAAGCAAATTACAGATAAAAAGAAGCATAAATCCTGTACAATTTATGCTTCTCTTACTAATTTTTATTCTACTTCCACATCATTTTGTACGATTATTTCCCCCATCAAACCGTAACCTATAATAGTAACTTGGTCATCTGTACTTAGAATCTTATCTTTCGCATAATATCTCCAGTTAGAATCATCCATGACACCAATTTTACTATATGTTTTGTCGCCAACTTTTAGTGCAACATATTTTACATCTCCAGTAAATTTTCCCTTCACATAGCTATCAATTTTTAGTGTAAAAGCATCTGGAGTAATCGTTGTTTCTTTTCTTGGTTCTTGTAAAACATTGATTCTTTCCTCATCAACGAGCGCCCCCGCCGCATTATATGCTCTTATAACAACAGTATCATTTGGGCTTGTAATTTTGTCTT
Organism: Listeria sp. ILCC792; assembly: GCF_900186135.1. Taxonomy (NCBI): domain Bacteria; kingdom Bacillati; phylum Bacillota; class Bacilli; order Caryophanales; family Listeriaceae; genus Listeria; species Listeria sp. ILCC792. The sequence goes on along the minus strand of NZ_FYBO01000006.1, from coordinate 69,038 downwards.
TTGCATAGTATTGCCAGTTTATGCTATCAATTACTCCCACTTTTGCATATTCCATATTGTTCACAACAAGCGAAATATATTTAACTCCTCCTGTGAAAGTTCCCCTAATATAGGAATCTGTTATCATAATGTAATCACTAGAATCTTCTGTGATTGTCCCTTGAATGCTACCGGGACCGTTTATTAAAACAGCTGTCCTGTAAATTAATTTCCCTTCTGGATTATAGCCGAGTACCTCCACATTATCAGTGAGACTTGTAATTTTATCTTTTGCATAATATTGGAAAGTATCTTCTCCGACTACACCTACCGCTGGATAAACCGTTCCATTAACAACAAGCGCCACTTTTGCGATTGAACCTTCGTAAGTACCCGCTACATAATTGCTCACTCCAACAATAAATGCATCAGCTGAAACAGAGCCCCTTAATAAATCGCCATCTTTAAGCTCTACTTTTGCACGAGATAACTCTTTGCCTGACTCATCTATTGCCACAAGGTATACTTCTTGTGACAAACTTGTAATTTCATGTTCGACCAAGTATTCAAAACTTCCTTCAGCTGAAATGGCTTTGTAGTCTGTACCATCAACTTGAAGATACACTTTCGCTACATCACCACTAACTGTGGATTTAATAGCCTCATCATAACCAATATAGAAAGGATCTGTAATGGTTATCGTCCCTTCTGTTTCTTTCGTTACTGTTGTAGATGCAGAAGATGTAAGCCAGTCAACCATAGCGGTTACCGTAACAACAACGCCTACTTTTTGCGCTGGAATAGTTAAACTATATTGTCCATCCGCATTAACTGTTCCTGTAGCAATTACTTCCGCGCCTACTTTTGCTTCAATAGTTGCATTTGGCTCTGCTGTTCCGGAAACAACTGTAGATTTATTTGTCACATCATCAATGGTTGTTTCTGCTAACACTCTACCTTGCTGAACATTTGTTGAAGCACTAGATGTTTTACCTTTTGCCACAGCCTCTACTGTAACTTCAGTTCCAATAACTTGTCTAGGAATTACAAGATTATATTTTCCTTCTGAGTCAGAGTTTCCTGTTCCAATTACTTCACCGTTTACTCTAATTTCAATAGTTGCATTTGGCTCTGCTGTGCCTGATATATTTGTAGAATCCGTTGTCAGTCTGTCAATAGTCGTTGCTGCGATATTTGTTAAAGCATAACTACCACCACTAATTTTAGCGGTTGTCTTACTGACAAATTGCGCCTTGAAGTCCGAGCTGTTCGAAGTCAAATTCTTCTGGTTAAGATTACTTCGATCCCATCCAGACAAATCAAAAGTTGCTGTTTTAAAATCATAGTAATTATGAGTCGGTTTTGCACTATTAATTAATCCCACATCCCAAGTTGATAATCCGTTATCGGAATTAATGTTGATATTTGTCGAACTTCTAGAATAGTTGGCAAAAACAGACCCTACAGCATTTGTATTTGTGATTAGAAAGTTAGAACCATTCTCAAATACTAATTTACCACTTGTTTGTACGGTCCCTTGCCTACCCGGAGAGGTTACAACAAAGTCTGCACCTGTCTGTACAGTTAAGTTTCCATTTGTAAGTGAAATTCCTTCTTCAGTTAATTCCCCTGATGTAGCCTGAAATTTACCACCTGTTACAACCGTCATTTCGGCATTTGACCATGCTGTATAAATCGCTTGTTCATCTGTGGATTTTAATACCATGCTTCCAGCAACGATGATTTTTGTATCGCTGTCATGTCCGTAAAGCGAAATATCTTTTGAAGTCACTTTAAAATCAGAATTTGCCTCTTGATTTACGCTATCGTATACTCGTAATGCTGGAGAACTCGTTTGGGAAGTGAAATTAACAGTCGCTCCTGATTTAACAAGAAGTTTATCCCCTTGATATACTTCTTCCCTCGTAGAATTTGCCGTAATTTTCCCCTCCAAAATGGTTGTTCCATGCGCATTATAAATAAATTGCGCCCCTGAAGAGTTGACGTCTTTATACGTCACAGTTACTTCAGAACTTTCGGACCAAAATAGCGGATAGATGTTTTGATTTGTAATCGTTATCCCTTCAACACGATTCAGTAATTTAGTTTTGGAAATTCCAATTCGGTAGTTGTTCATGTCGATCGTATGCCCGTCACCATACAAATTCTTTTGTGAAGAAAAGTTAAAGCTTGAAGTTACTTTAATATCTGCTGTAAGCTTGATATTTGTAACATTTGCATCTAGTAGCGCTGCTCTTAATTCCCCAAATGTCGCTACCTCAGTTGCATCAGCCGGTATTGCTGTCAATGCCACTCTATTCGCTACTGCTTCATCAGCAAACGCTGAAACAGGCGAAAAAGCAATTAACGAGCTCCCAATTAACACCGTCGCTAAAACAATTTTCCCACTTCTTTTTAAAAATCCCTTTACTACCATTAACATTTTTCCTCCCTATTTTTTATTTCTGATTGACTCAACTCGAATCAATCAATTTGCTTACATCAGCCATTTATATCCCCCTAAGAAAACACATTTTTTGAGCAGTATTTTTCTAAGTTGACAATATAAAATTTGTCTGCAATTTCAATAAATCCCTCTGATTTCAAACTAACTTCTACATTTTTGACTGAACTAGGGCTGAGGCCAGCATATTCTGCAATAAATTTTTTATTAAATTGTTTTGGTAGTATGTAGGTTTCATCTTGCTTTGTTCCAAATCTTGAAGCCAAATCAAAAAAGGTTGCTTTTAACCTTGAAAAACTATCTTCCTGCATTAGTAAATACCGATTCGTTAGAAACTTAATTTGTTTCTGCATTTCTACTGCTAAAAATAACCAACCTTCCTGATGGCTAAACAATTCCATCAAAACTTCTCCAACTTGAAAAACGATAACTTCACAATCTACAATTGCCCTGTATTCACTTATACCGTCCTCTTGTAAAATGATTCTCTCTAACCCAACAAATTCACTAGCTTTTCTAATATTAATGGGAAAATCTGTTTTTGTTAAAACCATTATGCCTGACGATAAAAAATACACTTCGTTGTTTGCAATCGGATTGACTATATTTCTTTTTCTGAGCTTCCGATACTCGCAACTAACTCGCGGTGAATGAATAAGCAATTCAATCAAGTTTTCATGACTAAACTCCAACTCTACAGTTTCATTAGAATAAAACTCCTTTATCTCTGAAGACATATGCCCCGTTCCTTCCTTTGGTGTATTTTTTTGACTTTTTCCCTTCTTTCCATCTTCTTTTTTTATATAGAAAAAGTCAATATATGCTGCAAACAAGCCTATTTTCACTTAATATCATATCAGGTTGCGACTGAAAAAGTGGTCAATTTTGTAACTTTTTATTCTTTTTTTGTGTACTTTCTGTTACGAAAACCCGAAAGAAACAAAAAAACCCCACTTTCAAGGTGAGGTTAGACTCCTTTTTATACATTTTCAAACATAACCGCAAGTTCACCATCAAACAAAAGAATAACGGCTTTCCCGCCTTCTTCTAAATTAAAATCCAAAAACGATTTATATGAAAACAATTTTTTCAAAAAAGAATTCGTTTGATTTTTCCTTACTTTAACATCCGGATTATTCCCATAAAAAAGATAAACCCGCTCTAAAAAGCTTTCTTTATGCAGCTGATTAATTGTTGCTTCACGCCTTTCAGCCGCTATAGGTTCCGAAAGTAACATTCTATTATCCAAATGATAATCAATTCCCAACTCATCCAATGTGTCATCGTACGAACTAGCAATCGCAATCATTTGAAGATTATCGCCTGCAAACAATTGGGAAAGCGCATCATCATTTCCTGCATTGGGGCTATTTAAAAGCCGCGCAGAAATACGAAATTTTTCAACCGGCAAATTAAACTCTTTTAAAAATGCCGGCGGGACTAAAATGCCGCCTAAATTAGTTTCCTTATAGTCCATAAACGGAACGATTTTATCATCTAAACGTTGTTCGATTAGCTGAATAAAGTTTTCGCAGTCCTGTTCATTTTGGGCGGACACATAAAGTGTTGGCTCATTTTCAAGTAACGTTAGCCCAACTGAATGGCCGTTTAAATATCGGCCAATGTCCCATCCTCCTTTTTTCCCAAATTGCTCTAAACGAAATTCACATGGGTTACCTAAAAATAGTGTCATATATTTACAAAAGCCGTAAACGCAATACTCTTCAAGGATTTTAACCACATGAAAAGGGCTTGGCGAGTGTAAATAAACTTCTGCCATATGCACTTTAAAAGGAATATTTTCCTCTCGCAAAAATTGTTTCACACTTCTTTTCTCTGGAAAAATTATGGTTGCCGCGTCACTGGCAACGATTTTTTGCATATCACTAAAAACGTCCTGACCATATTCCCAGTCTTCAAACGAAATATCTCCTACGAAACCTTGATTTTGAATTGGTTGGTATTCCAAAAACTCCTCTTTATTCATCTTCTTCCTCCACTAAAAAGCCGTTTTTCATCAATTTTCCGATAACATAATTCTTCGATTGCCCAAATGAAATGGCTGCCTTTAGGCAAGTTCCATCATTTTTTAAAAGTAGTAAGTGCTTGTCGTAGTTTGAAAAAATTTGCGTCTTCCAATTTGTTCGGAAAATAATTTTGTTGATTTCAGATTGCTTCAACTGAAAACTTTTCCGTTCGCTAAGTAAAGCTTTCATTCCTTTTTTCACTAAAACAGCATCCACATGAGCCTCTCGTTTTTCCTGTCGCCTTCTAGCTATTTTGTACGGAATATAGAATAAAATGGCGCCAAAAAGCCCTGCCTGTTCAAGTAAATTTTCATGATGAAACTGCCCGCCTAGTTTTACAAAAACAAGTGTATTTTCGTAAAAATAAACCCGGTAATACTCATCAGCTGTAAAAACATGTGCAAATGACAAATGAATGTGCGGATATTTTTTCATAACTTCTCCTTTTTAATTGTTAATCTGAAGTTTTAGATACATGGGATAACAAGTGCATCTAAAACTTTGAGTAAAAGTACGCATAATGGACTACAACTTTTAAATTAGAATCTACTTTTTCTTGTCTGAAAAAGATAGCTACGTTCATTAGATATAGTTACTCGTATTAGCTTCTAAGCTGGGCATTATTTATCCAACCGATCCCATAACTTCAATTTCCCTGCAATAAAATCTAATGGATTGAGATTCATAGTCCTCAACATAATAGTTAATATTTTCTAGTATATCTAACCCCATACTTCCCGGTTGCTTTACTGGGATACTTTCTTTTAATAGAAAATCTCCTTTTTTGTCAATTACTACTAAACCAAGTTTCACAGCTTGCGTCCCCCATCAACTTGAGTATAGGCTTTTTTTATATTCTATTCATGATTCCAAAAAGAAAAACTGTATAAATAAAAAAACTAGGATTTATTATTTACACTCAAATAATTTTTAAGAATCTGTTCCTACTGAATGATTTCGTCCAAATTTAAAAATAATCAATCAAATTATCTATTTGCTTTCCATACTTAGTTGCCTCATCATTTTCGTCTAAACCATACTTGATAAAATACTCTAAAAGGATTTCTTTTATTTGTTCTTTTTCCTTTTCATTTAACCTCTCAATCTCTCCCCACTTCAATCTCACATGATACTCAGATAGAATTAAATCTAACAATTCTCGGTCTTCTATTTTCATATTATTTTTTCGCCTTCCTTAACCTTGTATTTCCCTTTCCCTTTCCATATGTTGTTATTATCTTTCCTCGTTTGCTAACCACTACTGTACTTTTCTTGCCACTTAACTTATATGCCATCCCTTTCCCCCCTCGCCTTACAGAAGTTTTTTTAGGATATTTAATAGTATGCAAAATAGCAGAGGGTTTTACCCCTCTATTGTTTCTAGAAATAGCTTGGTTTATCCCTTGGTTAGTATATCCAGTGATCTGTAAAGGGAGATTAGTGATGAAGCTGGCAAAAAGTCCCAGTCTCATCACTACAATCTCTGTACAACAACATTCAAGAAACTTTAAATTTACCACTCTACAAGGAATGCTCCATCTCCATAAATTTCCCAAATGAAGCATTTTCCTCCCACAAGCATTTCAATAAGTTGTTCATTCTCGTCATAAACGCCTGCTTCATTAATGAAAATATACCTCAATCCACCTTGATCAGCATCTATTTCAAATAACTCTATAACATCTTCATCTACTTCAGGAATACAAATAATTCCTCCTTTTTTGCTAAAGTTTATTCCAAGTTCTACTAAATCTTCCTCTGCCTCATCTAGTTCATTTAAAATAAATCCGTTAATTATACTATCTTTATATTGTTTATAAACAAGCGAACTTCGATCTACCATGCTTGAAAAAGTTAAATAACATGCTTTTTTAATTCTTACTAAGTGATATTTATCTTTCAACTGATTTAAAGATACTTCTTGTTCTTCAAACAATCCATTTTGAACTTGTTGCTCTCTTTTAAAATACCAATTCAGCCAGTGCGTATTAATATCACCTAAGGCAACAGTTACATCAGGATTTTTTAGCCAAAGATTGAAAAAATGGAGAAGTACTTGGCAGCTTTTCATTAGCTATATCAGGATGCTCCCATGCTTCTGTTTCAAAAAGAAGCCCTAATATAGGTTTTGAGATAGTTTTAAACAGCTCCTCTTTATCCAACCAAAACTCTTCTGAATGTTCTTCATAAATGCTTCTTAAAAGATAATTTTCATCAAGTTTATTAAATGACATATACTGAGCGCTTAGATCAATATTTTTTCTTTCATTTATGCATATTTTAAGATTTTTTCCTTCGATTTCTTTTTTTATTAGCTCTCCTAGCCCAAGAATCTGCCCATTTGAATAAACTTTCAAATAGTCATCATAACAAAACTGTAATCCTTGAAAGTCAATATTAGAGCCATACGCATAAACATTATTTTCGACACTTTGTCTTATAGAAAGTATTTCAATAAAAAGTATCCACTCAATTGTATCTGAATATAAAGATAGCTTGCAAGCTATCATAGGAATGTTCTCATTATCTAGCATCGGGAAATCATAATTTATTGCGCTCTCATCTAATATTTTCAAAAAGTTATTTTCCAAATTGAATCACCCTACCTCCGCTTTTTTTCAGAACTCTTACCTGTGCACCTTGTCTCGATGAACACCGGGTACAGTGTGGATACAAACGTTGTGACCTCCCTCTTGCCAAAGCTGTAGGGAGTTGATGGTCTGCAATCCAATTCCCTGACTTTGTTCCTGGACGTCTGACACCACAACTGTGGCATCCGTTTCGATTGCCAATTTTATTGAGCTTTGCTCTTGGGACTTTGTTTAACCTAGAGCTTCTGCTTGTAGCTTTTATTGATCCTTTTGCATATAGGTAGTTTATTTTAACTTTAAATTACCTATATATCTAGTGGCTTTTACTGCTCTCTTAGCCAGCTTAAACTTACCACTAAGCGCACCTTTTCTACCTGCAATTAATGCTTTTTTCCAACTTTTCGTCTTTTTATAAGCTTTATAGCCGTCATAAGCTGCAAAACCGGCATTTATTGCGAGCCAAACCCAATGTTCATCAGGGTCAACGTGCATAACGGGGTTATTTTGACCATAATCGTACCCATTCATCGCCTGAGTCTGAGGTGTGGTGATAAACAAATCTTATTCTGACTCATAGTAACGCGCTAAGCAATATTATTTGTTTCCTTGTAGTACGTACAGATGCGGGTTAGCATGTGCCTAGGTTGTTCTAGCTATACCTTTCAGGACAACTTCCTAGGCACCAAAAGCACTCTACAATTCAATATGCTCAAGTAGATTATTGTATTCTTCGCCATCAACTTTTATTTCATCGGCTTCAATTAGCAAAAGCCCCTCCATAAATTCTAAAGTAAAATTAAAGTTAGCATCAAAACCATTATAAAAAGTATCTCTGGATTTAATTATTAATTTTTATTCCTTTGAGTTATCATATACTACTGATAATAATTCCCTTTTCTCTCCGTATTCATAATCTTCTGTAGAATATCGGCTTGTTTCATATCCATTTACAAAATAAAAACCACAAACTTTATTAAAAATTAGCTCTATTTTCTTATTAAAATCTGGATACACTAAGTGGAATTTGATTTGATTTTTTTGAATATCGATACTATGATATTCAATTAAAGTTACATCCCTGTTATTACTATACCTCCCATATCTATCAACACTTCCTTTATCTTGATGGAAAATTCTATAGTTTTGCCTTTTCAATAACTTGTTTCAAATTCCCGATGCATGAGTGGATTTAGCAGGTGCACCAGGAATTTGATTTTTGAAATAAAAAATGTTTAATTATAATGGTTTTTATGCGAATCAACCCTTATTATCATTCAGAGAAGTCGTTTTCAATGAATTAGTTGTCAAAAGATACAAAAATTAAAGACAAAAAATACACACTCATTATTAAATTCCAAGTGGTTACCATTATAAAAATTTTTTTATTTTTTATTCGATAAACTAAAAGTAAAAATAGAATTGTTATCAACAAACTAAATAGCGGTAACCAAATTCGATTTTCTTTAACAAATAATACTGCAAATGACAAAGTCAAACCACATACGAGAGTACCCAAATTGATGACAAACAATACTTTTACCATCCAACGTGATACATCAGTATTTAACTTTATCAAATAAGCTGAAGCTAAAACCACCATCATACACAATAAAGCCAATTCAATATTTATACTCCCAAATTTAAATTCAAAAATTCCTTCTAGCAAAAATTTCACATTGAATACATACACAGCATAGAAAACAATGCCCAGGCACCATAATATCGAAATCACTAATAACAGTTTACTTTTCGGCTTCTTAAAAAAAAGAAGGTTTAATAATATCGTTAGAATCACGAATATCACGGATTGATAGAGTATTTTATCGTCTCGCACATCCCAAGTAACAAAAAATATAAAAGACATGACAGATAAATAGAGAAATGACAGGAAACTAAGAGCGGAAAAAGTCCTATAACTCCATTTGGAAATACCTAGTTTTCCCTCTCCGATAACTATATATATATAGCCACTATATAAGGTGACCACTGTACACAACAAACTTATCATTATTTTCGTCAAAAAGGTAATTCTAATCACTTCCTTCTTTTTTAACAGCTTTGCCTTTGTAAAATTTTTTCTTTTTGTAAAAACGGTTCAATTTATCATTATTAATACAGCTTCTTAATCTTGAATAGTTTCTTTTGATTTTTTTAGTAACATTTTTATTGATTAAAGTTCTTTTCAATGCTTCCCTGGATTTCTGTATAAACTGTTAGCATTTGTCCAAACTGATTTATATAATTTTTTCTTCTTTATAATTTTCATTCCCACTCTAGTCATTCCACCAAGCCCAAAAACTCGTCCAACGCCTGTCTTCCAAACACCATTTAATCCACCTTTTACTACAGCGCCAAATACACCGTTAGCAGAATAGCCTTTGTTCCTATTCTTATACAAATATTTACCTACCTCATAAGCTGATCCTGCCGCAGCGGCTACAGCCCACCATGCAATATTTCCATCTGGATCAATCATCATCACAGGATTATTATTCGTATAGTTATACCCATTCATCGTTTGCGGGTCGTCTTCGTCGCCTGGGTCTGGATCGTAGGCGGTGAACACGCCTTGTTCTGGCTCATAGTAGCGCGCCATCAAGTAATACTGTTCGATTTCTTTGTCATACGTATAACCTGCATATAGATATGGATTGGCTTTTGTCTCGGTTGTTGTGGCTGTGTTTTTAAGAACAACGCCCCATGCATCGTAGGCGTATTCCGCGACCACTTTGCCGTTTTCATCGGTCATGGCAATGACGTCACCATGTGCATTGTAGTGATAGTACAGTGTTTTGCCATTCATTTTCATGGCTAGGCGGATATTGCTGTCGGAATAGACATATTGGCGGAGCACTTTTCCCGCGCTATCCGTTTCATACAGCACATCGATGCTGTCACCATCATAATGATAATTGGTTGTCACACCGTCCACTGTTTTGGATAAGCGGCGGTTGTCATCATCATAAGTATAACGGACAAACGGACTATTTTCACCTTTTTTTGTAATGCTGATTAAACGGTCGCCTGTGTCCCACGTATAATTGAATTTTCCGTCACTCGTTCGGTTGCCATTAGTATCATAAGTCAGTCTATCGCCACCAAATTGCACAAGCTGGTTGCCGTCATTGAACGTGGCGGCAGTGGTCTTCGATTCTGAACCAGTTATTTGAACTTGCGTGCGGTTTCCAAAACCATCATACGTGTAGGATTTGACGGTGCCGTCTGGCAAGCTTTCTTTCGTCAATTGATTAACGGCATCGTATTCATAGGTAGTTTTTCCACTTTTTTTGTTGTCGATACTTGTACGGTTGCTTGCTGCATCGTACGTATAGCTCTCGTCTAAAATGAGGTCGCCTTCTGCATCGCCAATTGCCACATTCGTTACTTTTTGGGTGCTATCATACACATAGTTTGCGGCTGTGCCGTTACCTGCTGTGTATAGGCCAATGTTGCCGAACTCATCGAACTCAAAATAGGCGTTTTTGTTGCCGTCGTTCACGCGGGTATTTTGGTCTAAATCGTTGTACGTGTAGCTTGTTTTGGCGGTATAGTCGCCGTGGCTAATGGAAACGTCGGCCACTTTGTCGGTTTTGCCTTTGTTGTCTTGTGTTGGCTTGTCTTTGTAGGAATAGCTGATTTGACCGCCGCGTTCGGCCACTTTTGTGATACGGTCTGCATCGTCGTATGTTTTGTCCGTGACGATACCATTAATTTCGTCGGTGACTTTTGTTTGGTTGCCGTTTGGATCGTACTGGAATTTAAACGCTGGTTCGTTGTTCCAATTGATGCCGTTCGTGCGGTCCGCTGAATCGTACGTACTTTCGGTTACGCGCCCATTTGGCATGATAGCCTTTGTCTCATTGCCGCTTGCATCATATTCGTACTGAATTGTCCGCCCAAGTGCATCGGTGAACGCTGTAATCTTGTTGTCTACGTCGTAGGCATAACTATTCTTTTGCGTTTTCCCAGAAGCGGTAACATTTTTCTCTGTGGTGTTGCCGTTGTCGTCATATTTGTACGCGACTGATGTGCCGTTTGCGAGTGTTGTGTTCGTTAGAGCGTTGTCGGCATCGTAGGTGAGCGTTTTTTTGTTGCCTTTTTCGTCCGTTTCTGAAGTTTTGTTGCCGTATGCATTCGTTTTATAAAAATCTGTAAATTATATAATTAGTTTTATATCCATAAATGTTGTATACTAAAATTGATAGGATTGTAACTTTGCTTTCGTTGAATAAAAGGCGTACGGGATAAAGAAGTTGAGGTACTCATAGACTTTAATGGGGTGACAAAATGAACGGCTATGTTTACGTGCAGATTTTTAAAATTTTACATTTCTTAGATTCTCATTGTCTGGAGATGGATTATTTGCAACAAGAATTACCAAAAATAGAGCGCGAAACAGATTTAAACAAAAATCATATTCTTGAAGTATTGTATAAACTGGAAGAATACGGGTATGTACTTCGAGCATATGGACAGACAAATACAAGCTATCACATTACTACAAAAGGGCGTAACTTAATGTTACATATCAAAAAGAACGCTAGTCGAAATATACCAAACAATTGTAAGGTTATTCCTATCAAAAGTAAGAGTCCACTTATTTTTGACTAGCATTCTGCGTCAGGCGGCGGTGTTTAATCGCTGCTTTTTTTAATGTAATGCATTACATATGACTTAAAGGGAGTTGCGTTCTGTTACGCGATAAATATGAATCGTTAAATAAACTTGTTCATCACGCGTTAAGGAGGCATGATGGGTATTTTTTAAATAGGCATCAATTTTTTTGGTGCATTTAAATGCTCCTGGATATTTGATTTGGACTTGTTCAAACAGAAAATCATCGCCAGAATCAACGACTTCGTCCAGCAGCATTCTTTGAGCAAAATATTGAAGGTGCGTCACAAAACGTGTGTAATTGAGCGAGGTTTCATCTAAGACCATACCATAATGATACGTTACGATGTTTAAAATATCTTGAACAATTTGCGTCATTGTGACTGTGGTGGTCATTTGTTGGCCGTCTTGGCGTGCGTTCACGATATGCAGTGCGATGAAGCCGGCTTCATCTTCATCTAGCAAATAACCGAACTCTTCTTGGATAATGCCAAGTGCTTTTAAACCAACTTGGTATTCGGGTTGATAAAAGCGTTTGATTTCCCAAAGTAATGCGTTTTTCAGGTTAATGCCTTGTTTATAGCGGGACAGCGCAAAATTAATGTGATCGGTAAGTGTCAAGTAAATGTTGGCGCTAAGTTCGGCGCCTAGTTTTTCCTTTGCATACTGTACGATGTCATCAGCGACTCGCAAATGTTTGGCGGATATTTCGCTTAGTAATTCAGAAAGCTTTTCGGAAAGCTCATGTGACTCCATTACAAAGGTCTTTTCAATTTTCGTCTCGTCAACTTCATCTCCGACTTTCTTTTGAAAAGCTAATCCACGCCCCATAACAACAATTTCCTTGGCCTCTCCGTCTTCGGCAACGACAACATTATTGTTTAAGATTTTTATGATCTCCATTTGTCTTAACCATCCTTTCAAAAGAAAAAACCCAAACTAATTCCAAAACTACAAAAAAACAATAGTCTTCGAATTAATTCAGGTTTTGCCTGCCGAACAGTAACAATCCTACAATTCTTGTTTTATTATAGTATATAAAGAAAACGTTTGCAATACCTATTTGCAATTTGTCTACATTATATTGAGTGTTTTAAATTTTAGTTGCATTTGTAACTCATTATACTTTAAAACGTAACGTTTTGAAACAGGGAAATCGGGAAAATGAGTAATCAAAGCGCTTTGAAAAGGAGGATTTCCAGAATGGCAGATATTAAAACGAATTCAGTTCGGACAGCGAAGAAAGCACCCAAAATGAGTGATGCCTTGCCAAAAGAAAATTCCCACCATCAGTTTGCTGAAAAAAACCATGTAAACAATAAGCCAGCCACGGAACAAAAGCAACAATTCCATCGGAGAATTTTAGATTGAGCAAAATAAATCAAAGCACCCGGCAATACGCTAGGTGCTTTTTTAGGAGGAAAAGAGAATGCCAAATGTAAAAATGACTTTCATTAATTTACCTGTGAAGGATTTAAATGAATCCATTGCTTTTTACACGGAACTAGGTTTCAAATTTAATGCGGATTTTACCGATGAAAACGCGACTTGCATGATTCTGAACGAAACGACTTTCGTTATGTTACTAGTGGAACCATTCTTCAAACAGTTCCTGCCTGCGTCAGAACTTCCTGATTACAGAAAAACAACGGCTGTCATCAACGCACTTACATTTGACACACGGGCTGAAGTGGATGAACTTTACGAAAAAGCTGTCAATGCTGGGGCTAAAAAGGGATATCTCATGGACGAACAAGGCATGTATTCGAAAAGCTTTTACGATATCAATGGTCACATTTTCGAACTTTTCCATATGGAAATGAATCCACAGTAAAAAAACGTCCGAGCCATGCTCGGACGTTTTTTTTATTATTAATCATTTCTGTTGCATGCCATTTTAAGGGATAACTTTCCATAATGGATCACGAAAACCATTTTTCCCCTTGCTTTCAATTTATAGCAGCCTTACAGATGAGCTCGTTATTCTCACACTTTTATTTCAATCTTTTAAACGCATGTAACGAAAGCGATTACAGTCCTCTTGAACTAAAGCCGGAGGGTTACTGAATGCTCCGAAAAATTTAATTGATGTATATTTTCAAGCTTTAAATATGCGTCTGCACCTGTTATGCTAGTTAGATAGAAAGATTTTACAGGCATACTAAAATAGTTTGCTCATTAACTAATTTGGATTTGATAACAAATTCACAAAATTGAAAATCCTTCCTCTTTGAAGGAATTTTAAATCCTTTTGAGCTTCATTTTCAACGTTTGATAAAACTTTGTCCAAACTTTGGCAAAAAAAACTGGACAAATTAGAGATTTGTTTATATTGCTTATCTGTAAGCGGAGTCATAGGATAAAGGTGTAAGGTAAATTATTCCAGAAGCGCGAATAAAATTTCCGTTTTATTCAAAAAGCGTTTTATCGGGTTACATTTATTTACCCTTTGAAAGAAACTGCGAATGAAGTTCTGCGAAAGGAAGAAAATATATGTACCTATCTGCTAGATCTCGCATTATTTTAGAAAAAATACTTCCTGAAAAAGGTGACATTTCGATTCAGCAGCTTGCAAATGACCTTGATGTCAGCGAGCGAACTGTGCGCCGTGATTTGGATGAAGTCAAGCAAACCCTTGAAAGCTTTGGGCTTTCGCTTATTCGGAAAGGTAGTAAATTATCCGTTAGCGGCTCGCTTCATGACCGGGAACATGTTCGTTCTACTTTGCTTGATTTAATCGGAAATGAATTTACGCCGCTTGAAAGACAGCAATTTATTTTGCGTGTGCTTTTAACGACGAACGAGCCTGTCAAACTTATTGCGCTGGCTAGTGAACTTTCGGTTACCGTTGCAACTGTCGGAAGTGATCTCACAAAAATTGAAGAAGAGTGGGACGGAAAAATTCGCATCGAGCGAAAGCGCGGCATCGGCGTCCATTTAGATGCTTCTGTCATTGAAAAGCGCGAATTGTTGCGCGAACTCTTACTAATGACCATGCCGAAGCTGAAACTTTATCAATATTTTGTGGATACGTTAGACGGCGTTCCGACTCAAAATAATGATGAATTTTTAAGCCATTTTATCGACTTCCAATTGCTTGAATTAGCTGACCGAACCTTAACACGCTGGATGAAAAAACTATCTTATGAAGTCGACAATGATTCACTTGTTGATTTGCTCATCTACCTTCTGATTACAGTGAAGCAAATTTCAAAAGGGAAAATCATTTCTAAAAAAAGCGACAATCATATATTTCTACAAGATTATCCCGAATACGATATCGCTGAACGCATTTTAAAAGACTGCTTACCTGAACAAACCATTCCAGAAGCAGAGATTACCGAGTTAACCATGCAAGTTCTCGAAGCAGAAATTCGTCATGGCGAAGATGTTTTTTATCGCAACGAAAAAGTACAAGCCATTCGAATCGCAAAAAAACTCATTTCCCGCGTCGCAAGAGAAATCGAACTGCCGCTGTCCCAAATGTCCCTGCTAAAAGGCTTAACGGAACACATTCAATATTCGCTTATCCGCTTAAAGAAAAAAATGCCACTAAGCAACCCGCTTTTACCTTTGATTAAAAGTGAGTTTGGTGACTTGTTTAACATTGTACAACGCGTCGCATCCGAGCTTTATCCGTTTAAAAAGCTACCTGAAGAAGAAACAGGTTTCATCGTGCTCCATTTCGAAGCGGCGATCATCCAATCCGAGAATTTAAGACCCTACAGTGCACTAATTGTGACCTCTAGAAGTAATGGCGTTAGCACATGGCTCCGCGCCAGATTTCGCAAGCGTCTGCCAAAATTACAAAAAATTAAGTTTGTGACACCACTTGAACTCGTGAAAGAAACCGATTTACATAAATATGATATTGTCCTTTCCACAACGGATTTAACCGATTTCAAAATGGACTACGAACGAATTAGCATCTTCATTTCTGATGCTGAAATTAAAGAACTCAAACATAAACTTGAAAAAATCGTGGGCGCAAAAGGCAATTATGTCGACTTTCCGAGTCTTCAAGACAACTCAAAAAAGCTACCTGAAACGCTTGCTAGCTTAAAAAATATGCATCAATTTTACGGGCTGATTATTTCCTTCTTGGAGTCCCTTTACATCGAACAAGGCAGTGACATGACGCGAAACAAAGAGGATAACTTGCGTTCGTTCAGTCAGTCCATCGCGAACAAAGAACCTGACCTTTCACCCGAAAAAATCTTTAAGAAATTGAGCTCCCTCGAGGCGAAGCAAAAAGTCATTTCTGGCGGCGCAAATTCTGCCTACTTTCTTGTAAATGATAACGTGAAAACAGCTTCAACCCACGTTTTCACACTAAAGCATTCGCTCGATTTCCAGATTGAGGACGGCTTAAAGTCCGCCATATCTACTGTGATGATTTTTATGCTACCTTACGAACTTAATGCCGAACTGCTTGAAATTACAACTTACTTGTTGACCGTTTTGACGGAAGATGATGCCGCGATTTTGCTTGCAGAATCGGGCGACAAGGAAAAAATCGCATCACTATTTTCAACGTATTTAGAAGAATTTTTAGAACATAAAAATACGTATCGTACAGAAAATTTAGGTTTTCCATTCTAAAATTGTCATTATCATGTTTATCCGTGCCAACCTTATTCGGCAAATAGGCATGTTAATATAAAAAAAAGAGGAGGAATCATGAAAATGTCCAAAGTTTTAAATGATTTTCTAACACCACAGCTTGCTGCATTACGTGAACAAGGTTTATACAATGAAATTGATTCCATTCAAGGCCCGAATGGCGCAAAAGTTAAAATCCATGATAAAGAACTTATTAATTTATCTTCCAACAACTATCTTGGTTTTTCAAATGATGCGCGCCTAAAAGAAAAAGCCATCGAAGCGACAAAAGAATACGGCGTCGGTGCTGGTGCTGTCCGCACAATTAACGGCACAATGACCATTCACGATGAACTTGAAAAATGCATCGCAGAGTTCAAACATACCGAAGCAGCAATTGCTTTCCAATCTGGTTTCAACTGCAACATGGGTGCCATTTCCGCCGTTATGACCAAAAAAGATGCCATCATTTCAGATGAGCTGAATCACGCATCCATTATCGACGGTTGTCGCCTATCCGGAGCTAAAGTCATTCGTGCCCGCCATCAAGATATGGATCATTTGCGCGAGCTTGCCAAAGAAGCAACCGAAAGCGGTCAATATGAAAAAGTAATGTACATTTGCGATGGCGTATTCTCAATGGACGGCGATGTCGCCAAACTCCCTGAAATCGTTGAAATTGCCGAAGAATTTGGCTTAATTACTTACGTGGATGACGCTCATGGTTCTGGTGTCATGGGAAACGGTGCAGGAACAGTGAAACATTTCGGTCTTTCGGATAAAATTGATTTTCAAATCGGGACACTGTCCAAAGCGATTGGTGTGGTGGGCGGATACGTTGCCGGTTCAAAACAACTAATTGACTGGCTAAAAGTGCGTGCAAGACCATTCTTGTTTTCGACATCTCTCACACCATCATCGGCTGCTGCATGTATCGAAGCCATCAACATTATGGAAAATGAGCCTGAAACCATTGAAAAGCTTTGGAATAACGGCAAATATTTAAAAGCTGGCTTAAAAGATTTAGGCTTTGATATCGGGCATTCTGAAACGCCTATTACCCCTTGCATTATCGGTGACGAAAACTTAACGCAAAAGTTCTCTCGTCGCTTGCTTGAAGAAGGCGTTTATGCAAAATCCATTGTCTTCCCTACCGTTCCAAAAGGCACTGGTCGTGTTCGCAACATGCCAACTGCGGCACATACAAAAGAAATGCTAGATGAAGTACTTAAAGTTTATGCAAAAGTAGGTAGAGAACTAAACGTTATTTCATAAATTACAATTTCCTTGCAATAAAAAAGCGAGGCTAAGCATTACATCGTCCAAAATGCGCTTAGTCCCGCCTATAAAAAATTATTAACACTATCATTATATCATCAAAATGATTTATCTTTCAAAATAATTTGTCCGGAGGTTTTTACAATGAAAAAAATTCTAATTACTGGTTGCTTAGGTCAAATTGGTTCTGAACTTACGATGCGTTTACGTCATGACTACGGCGAAGAAAATGTCATCGCAACTGATATCCGCCGCATTGATAGCCCCGTTTGTAATGAAGGTATCTTTGAAATTCTGGACGTCACCAACCAAGCAAGCATGCTCGAACTTGCAAAAAAATACGATGTGGATACACTCATTCATTTAGCGGCACTTTTATCTGCTGTAGCGGAAGCGAAACCGCAACTTGCTTGGAATTTAAACATGGGCGGCCTCGTCAACGCGCTTGAAGTGGCACGCGAACTAAATTTAAAATTTTTCACGCCTAGCTCCATCGGCTCATTTGGCCCCGGTACGCCTGCTGTGAATACACCGCAAGACACTCTACAACGTCCGACGACCATGTACGGCGTAACAAAAGTGGCCGGTGAATTATTGTGCGACTACTACTACTCCAAGTTCGGTGTCGACACTCGTGGCGTTCGTTTCCCTGGATTAATTTCCTACACGACACTTCCTGGCGGTGGAACCACGGACTATGCGGTCGATATTTATTACGAAGCGCTCAAGAAAAAAAGTTATACGTCGTTCATTGGGAAAGGCACTTACATGGACATGATGTATATGCCAGATGCCATTGATGCGATTGTGAAATTGCTTGAAGCTGATCCGTCGCGCCTAGTTCACCGTAACGCCTTTAATATCACCGCGATGAGTTTTGATCCAGAACAAATTGCCGCTTCGATTCGCAAGGTGATTCCTGAATTTAAAATGAACTACGACGTTGACCCAGTCCGCCAAAGTATTGCTGACTCTTGGCCTGATTCGCTAGATGCTAGCTGTGCAAAAAATGAATGGGACTTTGATCCAAAGTTCGATTTAGACCGAATGACGAAAGATATGCTTGAAAAGCTTGCAGAAAAATTAGAAAATGATAGTGTAACAAAGTGAGATATTCCGCTCTAAACAACTTTTTAGAATGACTAAAAATGTTTGTGAGGCTATTTTTTCAGATTCACAAACAGTAGGGAGAAAAATATGGAAAATCAGAAATTAAAAAAAGAAATTGGCTTTTTCACGGCACTTACTGTCGTTATCGGTACAGTTATCGGTTCTGGCGTATTTTTTAAGCCTGAAGCCGTGTTTTCTGCTACGGGAACTGCCGGTCTAGGATTGCTTGCATGGATTCTTGGTGGCGTCATTACGATCTGCGGTGGCTTGACAGCCGCTGAATTATCCGCTGCAATCCCTGAAACAGGCGGTATGATTGTTTATTTAAGAAAGACCTATGGTAAACTAGCTTCCTACATGCTTGGCTGGGCGCAAACTGTCATTTATTTCCCGGCAAACATTGCGGCGCTTTCTATTATTTTTGCAACTCAAGTAGCCAACCTTTTTGGTACAAGTGACGCAATTATTATTCCTGTTGCAATTGCGGCGGCTATATTTATCATGTGTATGAACTTTTTAGGGGCCAAAGTAGCTGGTTCACTTCAAGCTGTTACAACTGTATGTAAGCTGTTACCTTTAGCACTTATTATTATTTTCGGCTTATTTCATCAAGGAGATGTCGCATTTAGACTATTTCCAATGAGCGTGGAAGGCCACCCTTTCCTAACAAGTCTAGGTTCTGGTTTAGTTGCTACCATGTTCGCTTATGACGGCTGGATTCACGTCGGTAATATTGCCGGCGAAATGAAAAACCCTAAAAAAGATTTGCCAAAAGCAATTGTTTTAGGCTTAACGGTTGTTATGGCCGTGTACTTACTAATTAATATTGCCTACTTAATGGTTATGCCTGCAACAGCCCTAGCAGCGACTGCAACTCCAGCAGCTGACGTAGCCAATATCATCTTTGGCTCTATTGGCGGAAAACTGATTACGATTGGGATTTTAATTTCCGTGTTCGGTACGATTAACGGCTACACAATGACGGGCATTCGTATCCCTTATGCGATGGCTATCCGCAACCAACTTCCGTTCAGCAGTTGGTTTGCAAAACTAGGTAAAACGGCTGTTCCTTACAACAGCGGAATTGTTGTTTTAATCATTTCCATCATCATGATTTTCTCTGGACAGTTCAATCAATTAACAGATATGTTAATTTTTGTTATTTGGATTTTCTACACCCTCGTATTTATCGCTGTCTTCATTTTGCGGAAACGAGAACCAGATATGGCACGCCCGTACAAAGTACCGCTTTACCCCATCATTCCAATTATCGCGATTGTTGGCGGACTGTTTATCGTGCTCAATACTTTATTCACGCAACCAATAAATGCTGGTATCGGGCTTCTTCTTACAGCAATCGGCCTACCCATTTACTTTTATAAGAAGAGCAAAGGCCACATGACCGAAGACTAAGTTTGAGGAGTGAACAAAATGTCTACGATTGTCTGGGCAGCCCTAAGCACCCTCATCATTATCGTTATAGTCATTTCCGAACTCGATGAACGAAAAAGCAAGAAGAAATAACGGATTATCATGCTATCACTGGAAAAGCGATTGGGCCCCTTTACCCAATCGCTTTTTGTTTAAAAAATGAGAACCTGCACCAGATACTCATTTTTTATCTTTTTCTTTCAATATACACCATTATGCGCTATTTTTAAAAAATTAGTATGTTTTACACCATAATTCAACTAAAAACTGGGAGGATAAAATGATTATTTTTGAATGGATAATTGAATTCTTCATTTGGCTTATTGTTGATATAATTGGAGAATTTTTTCAAGAGCTTTTCCAGCGTAGTTCGAAACGGAAACGCAGAAAAACAAAGAAAAGGAAGTATAGGAATTAGCCTTCTTGGCAAACGATAGTCCTTTTTATTATCAATTGGCACACATAATTTTATATTGTATAATATAAGTATATATATATTTTCCGATTAATTATCGATTTTCATTCAAAAAGAGCTGAAGCATTTTGCTTTTTAAATAAAGAAGACTTAAATTTTATTACAAAAGGGGAGAAAGCTACTTTGAAAAAACCGATACATAAAAGATGGTGGTTTTGGGCACTTATTATTGTTTTAGGGCTGGGATTAATTGGGAGCTGCTCTAATGATGACACTGTTGCGAAGGAAGATTACCAAAAGCTCGAAGCGAAGATTAAAGCACAAGATAAAAAGATTGACGCTCTTAATGATGACTTATCTGCTGCAGAAGACCAATTAAGTTCGGTTGAGTCCGAAAAAGAAGAAATTCAAGAGAAACTTAGTGTATATGAAAAAGAGGAAATCGAAAAAGCAGAAAATGAGGCAAATAAATTGCTTGATTCTGCTGAAAAATCACTAAATACTGCAGACTTAGATAAGGCAAAGAAATTTATTGATAACAATGAATTTTTAACTGTCTCGAATTTTTCAGATCGTATTGATGCTGTTCAACTAAAAATCGATCAAAAAGCGGAAGCTGCCAAGAAAAAAGCAGATGAAGCTAAAAAACGAGCAGAGGAAAATCCAACTGTTCCAAAAAAAGAAACAAATCAAACCGATGATAACAATCAAGCACCGAATACCCAACCAAAGCAAGCGGCACCAACTCCTAAAGCCTCTGAAACAGTAGCAACTGTTTTTGTCGCACCACAATCAGGAAAGAAGTTTCATTACGATTCATCATGCCGCGGTCTAAATAGTGCTAACTCTGTAGTTTCAATGAGTAAAAGTGAAGCTATCGCGAGTGGCTACTCACTTTGTGGCTGGGAAGACTAGTCAATAAACAATTTCAGCTCTAATTTCGCATCAATAAATTTTTATTGGTGTTTTTTTATGCGATTGAATAACATTTGAGATAATAGTGGCAGAAGTTTTCAAAAAGCAGATCTTTACCCTTTTATTCAAAAATAAAAAGTGTTGTAAATGGCTTCAAAAATCCATTTACAACACTTTTCATCAATTTCTTCTTATGGAGCTGGCGGGAGTCGAACCCGCGTCCAGAAATATCGGCACTCGAACTTCTACGCGTGTAGTCTCGATATTAGAATTTCGCTTGAATATCGGCCTCGAAACCGGCTTCCTTTCAGCTAGCTTGATTAATCTCTTTTTAAAGACTACAAACGGAAGCCTTTAAACGTATCCCACTTAGAGTAAGACCCTGACCGTAGCACATGGGCGATGCACGGAGGATCAGCTTAAGCTACTATTACGCAGCGAAAGCTAGGTTTTGTTTTTCTTTGCCAGTTATTATTGGCTTTTGCGTTGTTAACGAGGACGACCCCTCGACGCGCCATCCGAGCTCGAACTATCCCTGTCGAATCCGTAACAGCCCCAGTTTAAAATCACTAACATTAGTATACAGAAATGTCTTTCTAAACACAAGCTTTTTAAGGGGCTGTTCTCTTAAATCGTGTTCACAATATCAGCTATCAAACGGATTTCTAACAGCGGGATTTCAATATGATATTCTTTTTCTAAATTGGATATTGCCAGACCAATCACCTGTATCATTTTTTCGTTTTTTTCTAAAAAAGCCTCAATATCCGTTTGTTCATCTACTTTTTCTTTTCGCAAAATCCGTTCAATCATGCAGCACATATGCACATACAGCAAAAATTTCTTGTTATTATCAAGTATTATGTCGAGTTTGGCTTCCATGAATTCAACAGACCGCTCAACGTTTTGTAGTACCTTTTCGGCATCCAGAACAGTCATATTTTGAATGATTTTTTTAAGTGAGAAATTAAAAATTAAAT
Organism: Listeria sp. ILCC792; assembly: GCF_900186135.1. Lineage (NCBI taxonomy): Bacteria > Bacillati > Bacillota > Bacilli > Caryophanales > Listeriaceae > Listeria > Listeria sp. ILCC792. The sequence goes on along the minus strand of NZ_FYBO01000006.1, from coordinate 46,632 downwards.
CTTTTCGAAGTTCTTCTTCATCTAACTCAAAATGTTGTTTTAGTAGACGGATAAACTCCGTAATATGCGTACCACTAATTAATTTATTAAGGCCAATATAAGGAACAGACAAAATTCCAGGATTTTCAGTGCCTACAATAGCTAAAACGTCGTACAACTGAAACGGAAGCTCTTCTTTCTTATTTTGACTCAATTTTTTATAATCATATGGGATAATTTCTAGCTTCGAAGGTGTATTCTGTAAACTCTTTTGCAAAATCTCCTGAATTTGTATAGCGCTTCCCATTCCAGTGTAGCAGCATGTAAGAATCGCTTTTTTCTTTTTCACACTTGGAAAAAGCAGTTCGCGATTCAGTTTTTTTTGATGAATCGACTCTCCCACTTTATCAATCGGTTTACCTGCAATTAAATCTTGTCCTACTTCAAGCGCAATAGGTGTCGACACATAATCCATTAACAAAATAGGTCCTCTGCTTTTGTTTTCTAGTCGTTTAGCAAATTCACTTAGCGACCCCATATCAACAAGTAAAATTAAACCATTTGTTGTTGAAATTTCAGTATTCAGATATTCTAAAAGTCTGGTCTCGATATCTGTAATCGTTGTATCAATTGGCATATCAATGGCTTGAAAGATATTTTTTTGTAAAATACGGTTGACAATATTCGCCATGCTACTCGCTGTTGAGTATCCATGTGCTAAGATGACAGCCCTCATATTTGAAGACAAACTTTGAATATGTGTTCCGTGAAAATAAAACGAAATAAAAACAATATCTTCGGTTAAAATTTTTTGGTCCATTCGCTCGCCAAGCAAGGTTAGTACTTGTTTTGCCAGCCAAAATGCCTCATTCAAGTTTTCTTGCAAAAACTGTAAGATTCGGTTCCTTTGACTATTCCAAAATGGATGATTAGCTAGAAAAGCTCTAGATTCCTTGTGATAAAGTAAATACGCCATAGATAATATTTTATTTCCATCTTGTTCAAAACGATAATTTTCTTCCATATATTTAAAAATAGAACGCAAATGATAGGTTAAGCTCGAAAAAGAAGCTTGATCCGTGTCGAGATTACTTTCAAAATAGAGTTTATCTAGTAGCAAATTTACATTTTTAGTCATCTCCACGATATAAAAATCAGTTTCCTTATCAAATTGTAGAACGAAATCTTCATATACCATCTGAATGCTTTTTAAAAGGCGATCAGCTTTAGGATAGGAAAATGGTTTTGTGTAATCGTAAATTTGTTTTTCGATATTTTTACGCGGAAAAGTGGTTTGGAAGTTGGTCTGTGCATCTGCTGGTAAGACTTGTATATTGACTTGTATGACTTCCGAACGTTCAAGCTTTGTATAACCATTGCCCGCTGCATATTTAATGATATTCCGAAGACGCCCCACATTCCCCTCAAACTGACTGGAAAGTAAATAACCCATGACTTGACTCGAAACTTCTATTGTGTGTTTTAAAATCTTACTTTCTTCCATAAAAAAATGATGAATCAAGTGTAACTTCTCTTGCCAAGTACGTTCGCCAAAACCCGGAATATTCACAATAACAGGTAAACGCCGCACAAATGTAGGCAGGAAGGTCGAGTGAATAGTTTCAGTTGTTGCGAAAATCAAGCGCACAGTCGCTTTTTTTTCAACATTACTACTTCCGATTGGTGAATAGAGGCCTTGGTCCATAAATGTAAATAATTTTTCCTGTCCCTCTTCTGTTAGCCGGTGAACTTCGTCTAAAAATAAGACTCCTTCATTTGCATGTGCAAGCAGACCTTCTTTATCATAATCTGCTCCTGTAAAGGCCCCTTCTACATGACCAAATAACAAACTAGACAGCAGTTCAGGATTATGGTAGTACTGCGCGCAATTAAGCGAAACAAACGGTGCTTTCTTAGGAAGTAAACCTTCTTCTAGACAATATTCGTATATCTGTCTAGCTAAAAAAGTTTTCCCTGAACCACTAGGACCTGCTAACATAATTGGAAGCCCATTATTTGGATAAAGAGAAGCTGTTTTAATTTGCTCAATTTGTTCTTTTAAGCTGGCGTTCGCCCCAATAATTTTGGCCAGTGCATCTTTTTTCTCCGGATTGAGTAGTTCTTCTACAGAATCAAAAATGATTTGGGTAGGCGTAAAAAAATGATTGCTGAAACTCATCTTATCCACAAACAAAACAGGACGTTCTCTAATTTTTAATACTACCCCTTCCTTCACTCCCTCATTTAAATAGCGACTTACTGTACTACGACTAAATCCTGTGCTTTCAGAAATAGCACTCGCCGTAAATAAATGGCTATTTTCTTTTGATAACTTCGCTGTTAAGGAAGCAAGGTATTCTAATAAATTCGCTGTCATCACAAACCACCTCGTTAAAAATCACTCGTTATTCTCCTTCTAGCTTAGCAGTTTTTCATTATTTTGAAAGTGTAGAAAAAACCATTAACCTGCACAAAATGAGTCTAACACGCAAAAACATTACTCATCATTGATTGAAGCCAAGCCCATATTTTCGAGACATGGACTTGGCTATTTTATTAATATTCTAATTTCCACATATATCTTCTTTTTGTTAGCGGATGATTTCGCTTTTCAGCTAATTTTTCAGCATAGACACGCATGACTGCTGTTAATAGCATTGGATTTACATAATCAATGACTTCACCAGCTGCAATGTTTCCTAGACCAAAATCGCGTGAATCGAGTACAGTTGTTTTAGCATCAAAACGATTTAAAAATGTTAGTGCCCTAGAATCCATTGTCCTTGTTTTCCCATCATTCATAAAGAGCACGAATGGCACATCTTTATCAACGATTTCAAATGGTCCATGGAAAAATTCACCATCATGGAAAGTGCCTGAATGAATCCATTGCATTTCCATCATTAAACAAATAGAAGTTGCATAAGCCACTTCATGCGTTGCCCCACTAGACATAAAATAAATGACTTTTTCATCTTTGTAATTCTCAGCAAAAATATTCGCTTGCGGTTCTAAGCTTTTCACAGCTTCTTCGGTGAATGCTGGTAATTGGCTTATGCTATCCGTCAGGGCATCATAATGTGCATATCCTTCCGTTTGATGCAAAATTTCTAAAGCTAATTCTAGAGCATATGTCATTTTCTCTTGTTTGGCTGCATAGTTTGCTTCAAATCCGTGAACAATAACATATTCGGCATCTTTTGTAATGGCTGAATTTTCTATATGTGTAAGTGAAATAACATGCGCCCCTTGCTTACGCGCTCTTGTTGTAGCTTCCACCGTTTCTGGCGTTGCTCCACCAAGCGATGCAGTGATTACGATAGCTGTTTCATTACAAGCTTTTGGTGTCGCAAAGTTAAATTCATTTGCAGTATACAAACTTACACGCAGGTTTTCAGTATTTTCTTCCAAAAAATATTTAGCGGGGTAAAGGTCTGCTTTAGACGCTCCACACCCTACAAATATAACACTTTTAACCTCTGTTGCTTTTTTTAAAATATTTTTAATGATTGTTTGACTATTCATTATTCATTCCTCCATTTTTATTGAAATATTCCAAGCACGCTGAGAATGATACCCCCAGCAATAGAAATCAAGAGAATCCATCCTGTTTTGACCTTCTTTTGTAGTAACCAGTACATACAGAAGGTTAAACCGAGCGGAATAATTCCTGGCACAATATTGTCTAAAACTTCTTGTAAATTAAACGCTTTTCCAAATGTAATTGGTGTTGTAATTCCAATCATACTGGCAACCATAGAACCGATAACCATCAGCCCTACTACTGTTGAAATATACATCACCTTGTCCATCAAGCCTTCGTTGTACAGCTTGGATAAATATTTGTTTCCTGCCGTGTAACCGATTTTCCCACCATAATATGTCACTAAAAAAGCAGGTATAAACGAAATTAAAATAGCTAAAATTGGACCTAAAATATTTCCTTGCTGAGCCAATGTAATTCCGATCCCGAAAGCAAGCACGCGGATTGTTCCCTGAAAGAAAGAATCTCCAATACCTGAAAGTGGACCCATCAAACTCGTTTTCACAGCAGTAATGGTTTCTGGATCAAAACTATCACGGTCTTGGTAATATTGTTCTTCCATCGAAGAGGCAAGCCCCATCACAAAAGAAGAGGTTTGCGGTGTACAATTAAAGAAAATCATATGGCGTCTGTAAGCTTCTTTTTTCAGATCTATTTCTTCTGGTTTATCATAAATCGCATCCAAAATTGGTGCCATACCAAACATGAAGCCCATATTCATCTGCCGTTCATAATTCCAAGAAGTTTGAATCATCCAGGAGCGCCAAAAAAATTGCCAATATTTTTTCTGGTTCGTAAGTTCCTCTTTTGTAGCAGTCATAAAATTCCCTCCCTAGCTTATAAAGTATCGACTTTCTTCTCTTTTTTAAATTTGATATCGGCAAATACAAAGGCAATTAAGCAAGCAAAAATGGCAACACCTGTTAAACTTAAACCTGAATACGCTGTTATGAAAAAGCCCGCAAGTAGAAATGGCAGCATCTTTTTCGTGAGCATCGTCGTAAGAAGTAATGCAAAACCATAAGCAGGCAATATTTTACTTGCTAGTGTTAAGCCATCTGTTAACCAAGTTGGAATACTATCTACAATCATCTTCACTAAATCGGTTCCAAAATAAATGGCCAAAAAAATCGGCACGAAATACATCAGAGAATAAAGCACGGTCCCCCATAAAATATGGATTCGCTTCGCCTTATTAAATTCTCCTGCTTCAATATGTTTATCTGCCGTATGACTGAATTGTGAAAGTAACGTTCGTAAAAAGATACCTAGCATTTGCCCAAGCACAGCAATTGGTATTGCAATTGTTAATGCGGTCTGTGCGTCTGTATTTGATAGAACGGCAAACGCAGTAGCAATGACAGAACCAAGCGTCATATCTGGCGGAGCTGCTGCCCCTACATTTACTAATCCAAGCGAGATTAATTCTAAGGCCGCTCCAATCATAAGCCCTTTTGTCATATCTCCCAAAACAATGCCTGTCAGTGTGCTCATCACGAGTGGCCTTTCTAAATTCAATCGCCCAAGTAATCTTGAATCGAGAATCCCAATGACGCCGACAAGCCCTAAAAGAATGGATTTAAGTAACATCTCAAACTCTCCCTTCTGCTGTTATAATTTAGGGTTTAATTCTTCCAATTTCGAAGTCGGTACTTGTTGCATATAAAGTCGTATCCCTGCATCCGCCATTTCTTTACTCTCAGTAACCTCTTCTTCTGTTAGATAAATTGCGTTACTAAATGCTTTCGAACCCTCTTTATTCGCAATTCCACCATAATTAATTTCTTGTATTTTCGGATACCCTTTAGAAAACGCTAACGCATCTTTTGTCCCGCCGAAAATAAGCATAATCTGGTCCTCTAAAGCCTCAATTTGCTCAACTTTTTGAAGTGCTTCTGCTACTGAAAAAATATTTAAAGTAATATCTGGCGGTTTAGAAAGATTCAAAGACATTTTTTTAAAATCGTCTTTTGCTGTCGCATTATCAATTACAATAATTCGCGTAATATTCATTGCTTTACTCCATGAAAAGATCACTTGTCCATGTAATAAACGATGATCAATCCTTGAAAACTTAATCAAATCCTTCGCCTCCTTTCCGAGTAGCTTTTAATAATGCCTGACAGTCAACAATGGCCGCTTTACTTGCCGCGACTACTTCCGCCATTTCTAGTTTAGAAAAAGCGTTTGGATATGTAGCGAGTTCGATAATTAATGGTAAATTCATCCCAGCAAGCAAGTGAATATTCGGAAATGTTTGCATAAGTTTTAACATTTCATTATTTACGCTTCCACCTAAAATGTCGGTAACAATGATGATACTTTTTTGCTGATATTCTGCATGAACTTTTTCTCTGATTTTCTCTTCAAACGGTTCATCATCTGAGTAAGCTGCAAACGCAATAACCTCATTCTTTTCGCCAATAATCATATCAAGTGTATCTTTCATTCCAAGCGCAAGTTTGCCATGGCTGACTAAAATAATTCTATTCATAACTGACCTCCCTTCTTTTTTTACAGTTGCAATAATCGTGCCAAACAATTGTTACAGCTCACAAACGGCTCTACTACATGCTTTATCCCTTTCAAATAACACAACTTCGCGCTGGATAAATTGTGTTATTTCATTTTCCCCACAAAAAAAAGCTTGGATTATTAACTAATCCAAGCCTACGTCCTTCTTTATTCACAAAATTCATACATCACATTCATTACATTTTTTGGCGCTCTTTAAACGCCCTTTCAATATCTCGTTTGGCCTCTTTTCGTTTTAAATCTTCGCGCTTATCGTACTTTTTCTTCCCTTTAGCGACGCCAATTAAAACTTTCGCGTAGCCATCTTTCAAGTACATTTTAAGCGGGACTATCGAATATCCGGCTTCCTTCGTTTCCCCAATTAGACGACTGATTTGCTTTTTATGCAGCAAAAGCTTTCGCGTTCTAAGCGGGTCGTGGTTATAACGATTTCCTTGTTCATAAGGACTAATATGCATGTTGTGTAAAAAAACTTCACCTTTATCCACGCGCGCATAAGCGTCCTTCAAATTCACGCGAGCACCTCGCACAGACTTGATTTCCGTACCTTGGAGGACAATGCCCGCTTCAAAAGTTTCTTCGATTGCAAAATCGTGACGCGCCTTTTTGTTTTGCGCGATAAGCTTTCCTTCACCTTTTGGCATCTTTATCCTCCTTCCTTAACGGCGTTTTTTCTTCTTACTATTTTTAGGCTGGCCTTTTTTGGCCACACTCTCATAGAATGCTTTTTTCTTTTTCTTCTTCGGTTTCGTATACCAATCGCCGTCAGATTGCTTCTCCTCTTTATTCGAATGAGGCTTACGCCGCTTCTGATTACGATTTCCTTTTTCTTTAAAAGCGCGGGTTTTATTTACCGGTTTTTGTTTTTGGAATTTCGCTTTGCCACCCTCTTTGCCCTCACTAATTAATGTGAAGTCAATTTCGCGTGCGTCAACGTCGACTTTTGTTACTTCTACTTCGACCTCGTCCCCGATTCGGTAAACTAGCCCAGTACGCTCGCCAATCATGGCTAAAATGTTTTGGTGGAACTGGTAATAATCACCTTTCATCGCACTCACATGGACTAAGCCTTCAATCGTGTTTTCCAGTTCAACAAATAAGCCAAAATTCGTAACCGAACTAATGATGCCGATAAATTTCTCGCCAACTTTGTCGACCATAAACTCTGTTTTCTTAAGCTCGTCTGTTTCACGTTCGGCTTCAATTGCGCGGCGCTCCATTTTAGAAGAATGATCCGCAATTTCAGGTAGCTCTTCTGCACGTTTTGCGAGCGTTTCTTCTGATACGTCACCATTTATGAAGTACTGCCGAATTAGGCGGTGGACCATTAAATCCGGGTAACGGCGAATGGGCGATGTGAAGTGCGTATAAAAATCGGTAGCAAGACCGAAGTGGCCTGCTGAAACCGTATCGTATTTCGCTTGCTGCATCGAGCGTAGCATCACCGTTGAAATGACCATTTCTTCTGGTTTGCCTTTCACCTCATCCAAAACTTGTTGCAATGCTGCTGGATGGACTTGATTGGAAGTGCCTTTCACGACCAAGCCGAAATTCGTAATGAACTCAAAGAAACGCGCCAGCTTATCCTCTTTTGGATCTTCGTGAATACGATAAATGAACGGCACGTCCATCCAGTGGAAATGTTCCGCAACAGTTTCGTTTGCCGCCAACATAAATTCCTCAATCAGGCGTTCACCTGCCGACCTTTCTCGCAAGACAACCTTCTCTGGGTGCCCCTTTTCGTCCACAAAAACCCGCGCTTCTTTTGCATCAAAGTCAATGGCTCCTCGTGCTTCTCGCTTTTCGTGGAGATGTTTCGAGAGCGCAAACATGTCTTCTAGCATCGGTACAATATGCGCGTATTTTTCGCGCAGTTCGGCATCTTCGTCCACTAAAATCGCATTCACGTCCGTGTACGTCATCCGCTCCGTCGTTTTGATGATACTTTCAAAAATCTCATGGCTGACCACGTGCCCAGTTTCATCGATTTCCATTTCACAGCTCATCGTAAACCGGTCCACTTTCGGGTTTAAAGAACAAATCCCGTTTGATAGGCGGTGGGGCAACATCGGAATCACACGGTCTACTAAGTAAACACTCGTGGCCCTAAGAGCCGCTTCCTTATCAAGTTCAGAACCTTCCTTCACATAATGTGTGACGTCTGCAATATGCACGCCAAGTTTAAAGTTCCCATTTTCAAGTTTTGAAACAGTAACCGCGTCATCTAAATCCTTCGCATCGGCTCCGTCAATTGTGATGATGACTTCATCGCGTAAGTCGCGCCGCGAACCAATTTCATCAGGATTCACAACATCGTCTGCCGCATTCGCTTCTTTCATGACCGCGTCTGAAAAAGTCATTTCAATTCCATGTTTATGAATAATCGATAAAATATCAACGCCTGGATCGTTTTTATGCCCAATAATCATTTTCACAACACCACGCGCCCGGTTATGCGAATGTGCGTACTGCGTGAGCTCGACAATGACTTTATGTCCGTCAACCGGTTTTAAGCCATCCGCCAAGTCAACATGCACTTCACCAAATACACGTTTATCGTCCGGAATAACAATTCCGTCGCCAACTAAATCCTCCATGTATGTACCAACTAATTGCGTTGTTTTTCGCTCCACAATTTTACTGATGGTACCTTCGGCCAAGTTGTCGCCTTTTCGTTTCGTAATGTTCGCGAGCACTAAGTCGCCATTCATTGCGTCATTGACTTCTGTCGGGGGGATAAAAATATCGTCCAAGTCTTTCTCTTCTGGTAAAACGAAACCAAATCCGCGTTCGTGCGCCCGGAAAGTCCCCTTAATATAATCCATCTTTTCAGGTAGCGCATACCGATTTTTTTTCGTCCGAATAATGTCCCCTTTATCTTCCAAGCGAACGAGCGCTTTCACCATTTCTTTAAACGCATCTGCGTCAGCTAAGCCTGTTGCCGCTTCTAAATCATCTAATGAAAAAGTTTGATCCTTTTGTGCGCGCAAAACGTCTAATATGTGCGCCTCCATTTGATGTTCTTCCATCATTCATCCCTCCTTACTATTTATTCTTGCCAATCTAAACGGTCTAAAAAGTTTAAAATATCGTTTTGTAACTCTTTTCGTTCCTTATCTATCGTAATGACGTGACCAGAATTTTCATACCACTTAAGCGATTTATCCGCAGATTCGACTGTATCATAAATCCACTGGGCACCGTCCACGTCCACCATATCATCAAGTTTGCCTTGGACAACGAAAATCGGTGCATAAATCATATCGATTTCACTCGCCACCGCATTAATTTCGTCTTTCAATTTGGCAATTTGACTCATCGATGCCCCTTCGTAATGCACCATTTCCGCATCAATTTCTTCTGGAGTCTTGCCCTCAAGCCGCTTATAATTCCGTACATAATCCATATACCCCGAAATAATCGGCGATGAACTATCCATTTTCGTCGGCGCACTCATCGAAACAATCCCTTTCACAGGTTTTGAAAATCCGAGTTTTAAAGAAAATAATGTGCCTAGTGACAGCCCAGCAACCGCAATTTCCTTGTAGCCTAGTTCCTCTAAATGCGCATAAGCATCTAATACATCTTGCCACCAATCACTTGGTTCCGTCTGAAGCAACAAATCCGGCGACACGCCGTGCCCTTTATATTGCGGCGCATAACACGTATAATGATGGTCTTGCAAAAACCGCCCCAACATTCGCACATCCGCCGAACTTCCCGTAAACCCATGAAGTAACAAAACCGCTCTTTTCCCTGTTTCAAATAAAAAAGGTTTTGGTGGTGTAAATTTCATTTTAAAACGCTCCTCACGCAACTTTTGATTCTACTCTAGTGTACGTGAAATTACGGTTTCAAGCAATTAAAAAATTTTGTGAGGAGACTTGAAATGTATGGGATATGTATTCGCAATATGAAGGGGGAAGTTGCTAAAAAAAGGAGGCGCTATATTAGACAGTTGCTGATATGTTGTATGAACCCAAACAAAAACCACCCACGGTTGTAGGTGGTTTATCATCATCGGCTTAATTAATGAAAAAGCCTAATGCAATGAGTATTGCAAAGAAAATGATGGATAATACGATTGTTGCGCGGTGCAAATATAATTCAAGGCCACGTGCTTTTTGTTTGCCGAATAATTGCTCTGCTCCACCAGAAATGGCGCCTGAAAGGCCATTGCTTTTACCTGGTTGAAGAATAATTACGATAACGAGCAGTATAGACACAACAACTAGCGTAGCTGTTAAAAATGTACTCATTCTTTTTCCTCCTAAAAACCGTCCATTTTGACTAAAGATAATCTTACCATAATACGGCGCGCCGTACAATAGATGTAGCTAAATTTGTTTGTTACAATTCTGTGAATGCCTCGCTTGATTTCGCTTCTAAAGCATCTAAAATTAGCCGTAAATTTTGAACAGGAACTTGTCCAGGCGCAGAAGCTTTTCCGATGCTTCCATACGTAATCGCTGAACCGAAAAAGCCGCCAGATAGGCGCGAAATGACGCCGAGCGTTCCCATTGAGATAGCAACAAACGGTTTTGTGGCTTCATTTTTCAGCGTATTCATCGCATCTAGTAGAACAAGTGCATCGGCTCCGTTTTCAGGCATGACGGCAATTTTTGTAATGTCAGCTTGTAAGGCTTCCATGCGCGCAAAACGAGCTAGGATTTCTGATCTTGGGGGCGTTTTTTCAAAGTCATGGCTACTCATTAGCACTTTCACATTTGACGCATGTGCATGACTTACTAATTCTGCCACAGCGGTTTCATCATGAAATAGTTCCACATCGAGCAAGTCCACTTCGCCGGTACGCACCATCACACGGTTTAACTCGAAATAGAAATCGTCTTTCATTTCCAGTTCGCCGCCCTCTCCTTTTGTTCTAAAAGTAAAAAGAAGCGGTTTTGTTTTGATAAGAGGTCGAATTTCGCGGAGAGCCCATTTGACCGTTTCAAGGTCATGCACCTTACCAAAATAGTCTGCGCGCCATTCAATGATATCCACGTCAAACTCATTAATAAGCGCCACTTCGCGTTTTAAATCTGCAATCGTCTTCCCCATTAGAGAAACGCAAATTTTGGGCGTCCCTTCGCCAATTACAACATCATTTATTGTTACAAGGTTCATCGTGCATCCCCCTTAAAAGAAAATACTATGCGCATTCGCTTCCGAGCTAAAAAAGTATTTTCCATCTTCGCTTTGCTCAAGAAAAGGCAAAAGCTCAATATAATGATTAAATTCCTCAAAAGACGGCATCGCATCTTTCAAAGTACACCCCTGAAGAGCTTCATACAACTCCTCTGATGTAAAAAATTCAGGTAAAAAATCGCTGACCTTCGTGGAAAGAAGCATTTCCTGATTGATTTTATGAGTGGCATCACGCAAAATATCCAAATGATCAAACGCAAGCGGTAATTTGAATGCTTCGTCTACCGAAACGAGCGCCACGTTTGCCGCATCATCTAGAGCAGTTCGTTTTAAAAGGGCTTCTTTCGGAACAAAAGCATAATGTGCACGCGTAATAATCCAACCGCGCGGGTCGCGTCCAGGTTTATCATAAACACCGAACGCCGTAAGTGGAATATCGGTTAAACCCGTTTCTTCTTCCAATTCGCGAATGCCCGCTTGATGCGCATCTTCATTCGGATCAACAAATCCACCCGGGAACGCCCATTTTCCGCCTTCAATATTAGGCTTTCCTTCCGCATTCAAACGGCTTCTTTCAATTAAAAGCACATGCAATTTGCTCTCCTGTACCGTAAAAAGTAAAATATCGCTCGTATAGCCGTCTGGCGTCCGAAATTTTTTTGCATCATAGGATTCCAGCGCCTCTTCTTGCTTCACAAAATTATCTGTCATTCCAATTGGCCTCATTTCTACATGAATTGTCCTATTCCTATAAAATCCATTTTAGCATGCCGTACACAAAAAAAATACCCATCTTTGCGAAGAAAAAAACGTCTTTTTCGCAAAAATGGGAACTCTTATAAGACTTGCTTATTTTTATACGTACCGTCCGGCGCAATCCGGTGGGACATTTGATATTCACCTGTCGTAGGATTCTTAGTCAAACCTGGTACGCTTAAACCTTTATGCGTCCGTCGTTTATTTTTCTTCGCTTTCGACGTTCTTCTAGCAGGTACAGCCACATTCATCACCTCCTAAATTACAATTCATGCACATAAGACGCTATTTCTCGCCTTGCTTTCGCCTTTGGAACCTCAACAAATTTAGTTAAATGTAGCGTTCCAATGATTTTTTCGTCTGGTTTTATCCCTAACACCTCTTGAAACGTTGGGTTGAAAATGTACTTATTCGTTCGCCAAATCATGCCAATATTTTCTTCCCAACCGAGTAGTTGTAGATTTTGAATAAATGCACTTGTCGCCGCAATGGCTTCAAAGTCTTTCTTCGCATCACTCGTGATTTTTGACGTAATAATGAGTGTTATTGGTGCTTTTCCAATCTTTTTAATCGTACTTTCGCGAATTTTATGGGCCTCTTCTGGTTTTTCACAAGTCGCCCGTACGACAGCCTCTACATATTTTTCCTTCTGCGCTGGACTTTCCACCACATAAACTTCCCACGGTTCAAGCTTGCTGTGGAACGGTGCAAAGGAAGCCGTTTCAATCAGACTGTGCACAAATTGTTTTGAAATTGGTTCCTCAATTGCTTGCTTAATGGAACGGCGCGCACGAATGGTTTCCGCTACTTTCCCCATACCGAGCCCTCCTATTCTACTTGAGCAGCTGGTTCTTGGATGTGGACAACTTCATATTGGACAACCTCATTACCTAAAATGCCTTTACGGTCACGTTTTTGTTCGCGCGAATCTTTTGTTCGACCATGCGTTTTTTTGAAAGCATCACTTTTAACCCACACTTTTTGCGCCGCTTCACTCACCCATTTACTTGTCACCACAACCTCTTCAAAATCGCTCCCTGGTAGATGCGTCTTCCACAATTCAAAACCTAAAAAGCCTTCTACTTCTGCAATATCTTTTGTTGGGTGTCCAGAACCATCAGCTCCAGTAAATTGCTTAATCACTTGATCCCCGTAGCCTTTTTCCACTTTAATTGTGTTAGTAACAATAATCATCCATTTTCCTCCTATAATTTGCCGATTCATTACTTCGATTATAGTGATAATGATTCTCATTGTCAATTATAGATTTTCAGAAACCCATTCTAAAAGCACCCGTGCATGGTTCTCCTCTTCACTTTTCGCTGCAAATAAAAAAGTCACATTTCCTTTTTCAAGTTCTTTTCTCACTTTGTCTAAAAAAGCCATCCGGAATTGATTCCCTGAAAGCTCCGCCAAATAGCCTTCCTTAAACGCTTGAAAATCCATCTTCTGATGATGAAAGTCTGTCCGGATTTCATTTGACGGCGCCATATTTCTCGCCCACTCATCTAGTTTCGCCTTTTCCTTTGAAACCCCTCTCGGCCATAGTCGGTCAACTAAAATGCGGTAACCATCTTCTGTTTCCGCTGGTTCATAAAGCCGTTTTAATTTCAGCATAAAACCTGCTCCTTTTAAACAAAAAAAGCTAGATGATTGCCTCACCTAGCTTGTTGTATATTTTCTCGTTGACACTCTCGCACGATGTCAAAGATGCTTGAAACATCTTCTTGAATTTCTTTATATTCACCCGTTTTGTAGTAATCAACGTAACCCTCTAAACCGCGTCCAATCACCGTAAACTGCGTTGGGTGTTTCGCTTTCTCTGTACAGTGAATCGCGTGACTCGATAATTTAGCTGCTTCTTGCTCGCTAAAATGAAAATTATGAACTAACGCCGCGACTAAGCTCGCCTGAATTTCACTTCCATCGGCATCCATCTCCGAGCCAAGCATCGTAAGCATCCCAAATAAATAAGATGTCACAACTTTAGCTTCAAACGCATCATTTTTATCAAATTTAATAACCTCAGCAACCTTACTTGCACAATTCCTCGCTGCTTCAAAAAAAGTTACTTCCACTTTTGGCACTCCCTTATTAACTTGCTTTTGAAATATATCCATTATAACACTTTATCAGCAGCTTTCAAGAGTTAATTTTGCTCGATTCAAGATCATCAATTTAATATATCCATTGTGCAATCTCACAACGCTTCCAAATCTCCATCTTCTTGCCTCATTTCTTTAAATGATTCGATACAATCTTTCTTTTCTTTAATGGTTTCATAAAAACACCTGTACAAACTAAAAAAAACAATAAAAAATCAAATATTAATGCCATGATATATCCAAAATATAAGAATAAAAGGCTCACTATGATAGACATCACTATTATCGTAATTAAAACTATCCATTCTTTCTCACTTTGATTCTTGGCATCATTCATAAGGTCTTTAATGCTATTATCAGAATAGCTCATTTCACGTTTACTGGTAATATCATAGTAATTTTTATAGTATACTCGAGCAACAAAAAAAGAGAGTACTAGAGTTAAAACGAGTAGTAGTAATTTCATAACTAGATTATCTTCATAATTATAAATGGAGCTAATATATTGACTGCCATAAAGCACTATAAGAAATAGAATCGTATAAACCCAGTAGTTGCGCTTCTTGTGAATTAATTTGACAAACTGTTTTTTTTCCTCATCAAAAAATATCGAATAAAGTTCTTTCTCACGATATAGAAAAACAAAATGTTTCATAGTACACTTCCTCTTTAATTAAATGCAGAACCCAAATTTCCAAAAAAGCCTGTAATTGAGCCTCTCGCATTTTTTATAGCTTCTATCCTGTCACCAACTGTTTCGGATATTGAATTCCCAATATCTTTTACCGTATCTACTATTGCATCTTTGTTGTCATACACAAAATTAAACAACATTGAACCATCACTCCAATTACAAATCTAACCCCTGTACCAATTGGTCCAGCTATTGCCGTTTCTATCGCACTTCCCGTTAAGCCTGCACTAGTGTCCTCCTGCTTTAATCAATAATAGGTAATTTATTTTTTTATAAAGTTCGTATATTTTTCTGCGTTTGAAAGGTCTTTGTAAAACAAACAACGGAAGTGGTAACATCCAAAAAAGAGATGTAGCAAAAAATATAATGGTCTCACCATTAGAAACGTAAAGAACTATAGTACTTCCTATGGCCAGCATAAGTGTCCAAAAGCTAAGCCACATAATTTTTTAAAACTGCTTCTCCCCTTCTTTAAAATAGAAAGCTATTTTATCTATCGGAGCTATCTCTCCAAAGAAACTTTTTTTACTAGCAAAGTCAATCAAGATAACTAACAATATACTAATTGCTATGCCTAGCACAGTACTTAAAATTACTAAATACTGTGTTGATATTTTTATAATGAACAATCCGAAAAGTGCATACAAAACAACTCTTACTGTCCCAGAAAGAATTGTTGTAAAATTACTCTGCGCTGAGTATTATAGAAATAATTTTTATTTTCTTCCTCATAATAAAATACTGGTATCCATGGTGATTTCATCATTTTATCCTTTCTTATTCAAAAAATACTGCCTAATCCTTTCATAAATCCAGAAGCAACATTTCCAATTTTATTATTTATTTTTACGGCTTCAATAATTTCATCTTTCTTAATATGCAAAATTTATAGAGTGTAAAGGCATTTCCAACTAGTTGGAAATGCCTTTACGTTCTTATGAATCTTCTTTTTTGATATTTGCCTATAATTCCAAACTAGTGAATTAAATTTCCATTCACACGCTCATTTCTCTGATGCCTAAATTTGGGTAGCCCTTCTAGTTTTCACTCACTATACCAATATTTTTCTGTCATCTCAGTTTTAACACGGAATTTTTCACTATACTTCTGAAGTAAGTAGCTTTTCACAAATTCTGGATAAAAAAATCGAAGGGGAAGCGCAATCAATAAAACTGCGATAATAACCCATAAAAGGACTTGACCTATGGGTATGACGAGCGTAGAAACCCAAGATGAGTCATTTAACAACCAAAATTTATTCATTCGATAAAGTTGCATTCCGAGGATTACAATAATAATTCCATAAAAGATGAACTTATCGATAATCCTCCCCATTAAAGGAATCTTTACTCCTTTATCAAAAACGGCCAGCTCCTTCATTTCTAGATAAAGGAGATACTTATAAATTGCATAGCAGACCAGAACAGCACCAACTATAGCACTGCCTGTTTGAATTAAAATTTGGTTCATGTAAATATCCTTTAATCCCCCGGAAAAAGCCGTTAATACAATCCATAATCCCACTGAAAAAATCAATGAGATGATGCTAAATATAATTGAACAGCAAGAATAAAATCTTGTTAAGTAGTTCTCAGAAAAGCTTTTTAAATTAATTTTTAAAAAATAGATAATCGTAAATATAACTACTAACCATTCGACTAGAGCAGATATAGGGTTGCTAACTATCCATCCTGATAAAGTACTTGCTAATAAGATTTCAATGATAATGACGATAGCAAAAATTGTGTATCGTGCAAATAACAACTTTTGTTTCAGGATTCTTTTTATATACTTACTATTTAATCCTTGACTTGCTTGATCAAAATCAATCTTTTGAATAATATCTTGTATTTGTTTATTAAACAAAATTTGTGTTAGTTTCATTTTACACCCCAACAAGTCCACCATGTTTTAAACCTTCTAATGAATCGGTATTCCATAAAATAGATTTATTCCTTATAGCCTTTAAATTTCCAAAACAACTTCAACTATTTTTCTCCATACCATTCTTCTTCACTAAACCCATATTTTCCACGGAATTCTTCTGAATATTTCTCAATTAATTGGGTTTTTACATACAATTCTGCACGAAAACAGCCGTAAGTTGGAATCAAGGCAATTAATAGCATTATTAAAACACCTGCGATGACTAATACTGCAGCATTTATATTTAGCGCATCTCCGTTAAAACTCATTCCCATAAGCCACCACTTATTTAATCGGTATAATACTACAGCGAAAAGCCCAACAACAAGCACTACTCCTGAAAGTTTCAGAAAAATCGATAAAATTTTTGAAACTTTATAATTTGTTTGTAGTAATTGATTCATGACTTTTTTGACCATATTCCTTTCAACAAGTGCATATAACACTAAGCAAACAGGTATAAACATACCAATGGTAAGTAAGGTTGAAAGATAACCTTCATCAACCTGTCCTATCGAACCACATGCATATGACAAGAAAAGCGTCTTAATACTTGTGTAAATAAACGATTTATATCGAAAATATTCAAAGATGCTATTTCTTTTAAAATAAAAATAGATTATCTCTGCCATAAATAGCAGTGACACGATAATTGCTATAGTACGAGAAAAAGTAGTTACCAGCATATTATCACGCCCTTGCAAGTATGTCACAAACATCATAATCGGCATGAATAGCCCTACGATAAGAAATAAAAACTTCTTTAATCCCATCGAAAATTTCGCCTCAGAAGTTCCATGGATTAACTCATAAATATCTTTCTTTTTGATGACACGACTTGCCTGCTCAAAAGAAACACCAGTAACAACTATATCCTTCTTACTCATTTCAAATTCCAACTTTCATTTGGAGCTTTATTAGGATTAACTCCACTAATATTTTGTTTTGATTTTCCATATGTTTCAGGATTAAAATTTATACTGCCGCTTGAAGGCTGTACGCCGATTCTATAATCTTTATCTGGTGTACTCGCTTCATGCTTCCCGTAATTTTTATATTGTTTATTTAACCATTTCCTCTTATCTTTTTCAGTAAAAGTTGTATGCCAGTTATCACTGTTTTTTATAACTTTTATTTTATTTAGAATTGGAATATCCGATACTCCTCCACCTTGTAGAAAATAATTAATTGCTCCTATTCCAGCACCTACAGGTCCTCCATATTGTACACCTTCGATTGGACCAGTATTTAATACAAATAGATTGATTCCTCCATACACAGCTTTACTCGTATCTCCGTATGCTGGACTTTGCGGATTAATATATTCATCATATGCGTAAGCTGTCACACTTAAGGTATCGCCCACATAACCAATACCTTCAGCCGTTACTTTATGGGTTTTAATAAATTCAGAAACGGGCTTCAGTTTCTTAAACATTTCCAACCCTACTTTAGTTTCAGCAATGATTTTAGCCCCTTCACTGGTTTGAGATAAAATTTTAGTCGTGTAACCGACCGGTGCTAAAACACTCCACCCTTTTTCACTAAGTTTGATTAGCCCACCATAAACAAGAGCCTGTGTCGCGACTGAAGACTCACTCAAATAGGTTGCAAATTTAGGACTGTTTAATACTTTTGTCGCCACATTTTTGGGCAACTTATCCCAGCTTTCTTGTGCAATAAAGACTCCTAAAGCTGCATTTTGAATCCCTTCTGGAAACTTATCTAAAGCTCCAATTACATAATTAAATAAACGATCATTGTTTTTAACTTTCTCTATCGCAGCCATTGGATTTTTCTCAAATAAATTATTTAATTCTTTAATTGCTGCATTTTTTGCCTTGCGTGCCATTTCTTCTTGTTTATCTTTACTTTTCAGTTCAGAAAACCAGCTTTTATCCACCCCAGCAGGTAATGTATACGTACCATCACTATTAACCTTCGTACTATTTAAAACCGTAACTCCTTGCATCGCTAACTTCATCTCATCTAAGCTATTACTAAAAAGATTTTTCGTCTGACCATCAAATTCATATAACTTTTTAATTTTTTTTCTGAAGCTCTTCAATATCTTGCTGAAGGGTTTCAGACATCTGATTTAACTCTCTTTTTCGGCTTTGTGCAGTATCTAGCAAGTCTTGTACCGAATAAGTATTCGGCAGGACACTCATAACATTTGCCGCGTTATCTATTGATGCCTTCATACCTTTCTTTATCTCTAATTGTTGGGTTAAGTTGTCTTCATCTAAGAAGCCTTCACTTGCAACAATCCGATCTGCTACTTGATATTTTTGAGCCTCTTCTTCAATTCTATCACAAGCAACAGTTACTTTTTCAATCGTAGGCAGGATTAAATCTGTAAACAAACCTTTACCAGCTGTATACGCTGCACCTGATAATGTATGTCCATCTATAGCTTGAATAATTATTTGGCTACCCGCTTTTAATTGTGTAATGGCTTCTTTCCCACTTGCCAAATTTTTAGACAAGGCTCGGATTAGTTTCCCTGAATCATCGCTTGAATAAGTCAGTCCCAAGGGATTTCACTCCTCTTTTTATATAGTGCTTCTCGTTCATCATTCATTTTTTGAATCTCTTTTATAAATAGGTATGTAAATTGTTCCTGCGTATCTCGTACTTGTTGGCGAAATCTTCTCTCTAGGTCTTCATTTCTTTGTTGAACCTGATAAAATACGCTCTGTACCTCTTTCAACTGTGAATCATTTAAATCTCTCAAACGGCGAAAACCCGTTTGTAAATCTTCATCTAATCGATAAAGTAAGTCTTCTACTTCTTTTTGGTTCTCTCCTAGCAGGTCAATCTGATTTTCTTTTTGCATAATGCATTGATTATACGTTACTCGTTCGTAAGCATTGCTAGTTTCCTTCAACTTTCCCCACCCTTTAAAAATTAATATGACTGTCCTGCAAGGCCATCAATTCGGCAATTTTAGGAAATTTTTCACTTTGTTCTTGGACACACTCCACTAAATCTACTAAATCTGTTAACAATTGGTTACTAACGTTTTTACCCGCTTTCATACTGACCAAGTTACTTTTCCCGAAAGAAACTTGGTCTCCTTTATCAATCGAAACATTTTTAACATCAGATACTGCTGATTGCGCTGAACTAGTATTGGAAGCAATTTTACTCATCTTCAATCGATTCTCCTCTTTTTATTTATATACAACTCTTTTCAATATAAGCACACAAAACCCCAAGAAATCGGTTACTTGCATTCTTCTCAGTATCCGTCAACTTTATCTTTAATTGATTGGATTGGTACTCATTTTAATGTACTTTGACAACTTTTCCACCTTTTTTTCTTGTTCAGTGTACCATACTTCAACACTTAAAATGTGTCTTTTTCGTGAATTTTTAAAAATGGTGTACAATGAACTTTAAATTGTTGGTCACTTCCGCTCCAAAACAAAACCACCCTTCAAAATTCAACTTTTAAAGGGTGGTAATCTTAATTATTGGTTTTCAAGCGCCTTTTTCTCGCGCATACGTTCGCGAATGCCGACGCGTTTAATTTGTTTGCTGCGAAGTTGACCGCATGCAGCATCAATATCGGTGCCGTGTTCACGGCGGATAACGCAATTAATGCCGTTCTTTTTCAGGACGTCATAGAAAGCGAGGACGTCTTCTTTTTTGCTTCGTTCGTATTGATTGTGCTCATCGACTGGGTTGTACGGGATTAAATTGACATAGGCGAGCTTTTTATGGTTTTTGAGTAAATTGGCGAGTTCTTGCGCTTCTTGTCTGGAGTCATTGACATCACGCAACATAATATACTCGTAGGTTACCCTGCGATTGGTTTTCTCGATATAATATTCGATTGCTTCCATGAGCGTTTCAATCGAGAACGTCCGATTAATTCGCATGATTTTCGTCCGAATATCGTTGTTCGGTGCATGTAAGGAAACGGCCAGGTTGACTTGGAAGTCCTCGTTTGCGAAATCTTTAATGCGCGGTGCGAGTCCACTGGTTGAAACGGTGATGTGGCGCGCGCCAATTGCAAGCCCTTTGTCGTGATTCACAACGCGCAAAAAGCTCATGACATTGTCGTAGTTATCGAACGGTTCGCCGATTCCCATCACGACGACATGACTTACGCGGGCGTCATTATCACGCTCGTCTAAGTAGCGCTGCACATTCATAATTTGCGATACGATTTCCCCTGCGTCTAGGTCGCGTTGCTTCTTTAAAAGTCCGCTTGCACAAAACGTACAGCCGATATTACAGCCGACTTGTGTCGTAACACAGACCGATAAGCCGTATTCATGACTCATAAGCACCGTTTCAATTAAGTTGCCATCTTCTAATTTAAATAAATATTTGATTGTGCCATCATTTGATTTTTGCACAATTTGTTCTTCTAGATTATTTAAGACAAAGTTTTCTTTCAAAATTTCAATGCTTTCTTTCGGGACATTCGTCATTTCATCAAATGAGCCTACACGTTTACGATAAAGCCATTCCCACACTTGTGTCGCTCTGAATTTCTTTTGTCCTTTGTCTAAAAACCATTCCGTTAAATCATCAAACGTTAATCCGTAAATGGATTTCTTCGTCATTATTCAGCCTCTTCTCATTCATTTTCTTCTATACCATTTTAAAGGTTTTTAAGCGTACAAGCAACACCTATTCTTTTTAAAAAAATCTTTAGAAAAAATTAAATTAAAATTCTTTTACATCAATATCATAGTAGCATATACTTATTTTATTAGTAAAAATGAAATGGGGGCCTTTGTAATGACTTCACCATTTAATCAAATTGAGCAAATTATTTCCGAAGTTGAAAAAGTTATCGTGGGAAAACGCCACGTTATTGAATTAAGTTTAACGGCACTTTTTGCTGGCGGGCATGTTTTAATTGAAGATGTTCCAGGCGTTGGAAAAACAATGCTTGTGCGCACGCTTGCTAAATCAGTAGATGTGAATTTCAAGCGCATCCAGTTTACGCCTGATTTGTTGCCTTCTGACGTGACAGGTATTTCCGTATTTAATCCCGAAACACGCGAATTTGAATTTCGTCCGGGACCGATTACGGGGAACATCATTTTAGCTGATGAAATTAATCGCACCGCGCCTAGAACGCAAGCCGCCCTATTAGAAGGCATGGCTGAAAAAAGCGTTACGGTTGATGGGGTTACAAGACCACTTGCTGACCCGTTTTTTGTTATGGCCACACAAAATCCGATTGAATATGAAGGAACGTATACGCTACCTGAAGCACAGCTCGACCGTTTTCTTTTGAAAATTGAAATGGGCTACCCAAGCGCTGAGGAAGAACTTGCGCTTCTTTCTGAGAAACAAAGCGAGGACACTCTGCTGGAAGCGGAAGCAGTGATTCATTTAACCGATCTTTTAAGTTTAAAAAAAGCAAGTCAAGCGACACAAATTAGTACGGAATTGAAGCAATATATTGTGGATTTGGTCCATGCGACTCGTGCTCATTTTGCGGTTTCGCTTGGCGTTAGTCCGCGTGGAACGATTGCGATGATGATGGCAGCTAAAAGTTATGCCTTTCTTAAAGGACGCGAATTTGTCATGCCTGATGATATTAAATATTTGGCGCCATTTGTTTTTGAACATCGGTTGTTACTCACGCCTGAAGCGACTTATCAAGCTGTCAAGCAAGCTGATGTCATTCAAGATGTGCTAAATTCCGTTCCAATTCCAGTTGAAAAGAGGTCTTCTCATGCTTAGAACTAGGCTGCTGCTTTTTTCTAGGTGGTTGATGCTTCTCCTCCTCTATGCGACGCTTATTACATACACTTTATTTCAAGGTGATACAGCGAGCTGGTTTTTAACATATTTCTTTTCAATTGTCATGCTCTTTTTAATTTTTTCGGCGGTGTATCGTCTTAAAAATTGGCACGTTCATCGTGTTTTTCCAAAAAAGGAATATTTTGACGGGGATTTTGTGCAAATGAAGCTTCATTTTAGTCGTAAAAGTCGATTTCCGGTTGGCTATTTGCTTATTGAACAGAAAATACCAGCTTCTTTTGGTGCCCATCATGCGCGCCAACAAACCCTCTATCCTTTTTTCAAAAAAAATGTTGAAGTCGCCATTAAACCATTTCGTGCAACACGAGGACGTCACACTTTTTCGACCATCACAGCTGAAACAAGTGACGCATTTGGTTTAATTGAACGGAGCTCGCAAATTGGTGAGGAAGAGCATGTGACGATTTATCCAACTTACTTTCCGAATATTTTGCAAAAACTTGGTGCGGCGAATCCTGACCGAGATGCAAACGCGCCGTACTGGACTTTGCATAAGAACGACTCTCTTCACAGTTTGCGCGAATTCATTCCCGGTGACAGAATGACATGGATTGACTGGAAAAGTACGGCCAAAACAAACACGATGATGACACGTGAATTTGAAAATAGTAGCGCGCATAAAATGCAAATTATTTTTTTCGGTAGCGTCCATGAAAATTTTGAACACGCCTTACGTGCGGCTTATTCTTTTTCGCGTAAAATGCTCGAAGACGGCGCTGAAGTGCGCATCACCATCTTAGGCGAAAATGGCCGTTCGTTTGACTTTAGCCGTGATAAAAATCGCATCGCTGAGATGTCGCATGTGTTTGCTGAATTGGAGCCGCTTGATGAAGCGGTTTTAATGCAAGAATTGCAGGCGCTACTAAAATGGCAGAAGGACGCGTTTATTTTTGCGCCAGTCATTTCAAATGCGCTACTTCAGGTGGCAAGTAAGTCCAATTGGCGAATGACGCTAATCTCCATTTTAGACAAACAAGAGCTCTCCCAAAACGCTATTTACTTGCGGAAAGATTCGCTTGAGTCGGGGGGTGGCGTGTGATGCGTGCAAAGTTGCTGACGATTATCCTCTACATTTTGTCCATCTTGCTCATTTCAGAATGGGTTTATCCGTTCATTTTCCTTACAAATTTAACCAACCCGCTCTACATGATTATTTACGTCGCGCTTTCACTTGGCATGTTTTTCCTCGGCTGGCGCTTTTATGCGACCTTGCCGCTCCATCTTTTGCTCATTTACTTCTTGATGGGGATTTACTTCAATGACGGACATCCATTTGAACTCGGCTTTTTAGGCACGTTCGTGCAAATTATTCAGTCTGGCTTCCGCGACCTATTTGCTTTCAACGCCTACGATATTAGCATGGCGTTCATCACACTCATTTTCTTTGTCGCCATTTGGCTTCTTAACTACATTACAAGCTTTACACTTTTAAAAAAACAGCGGATTATGAGCGTGCTTGCGTTAACCGTGGCCTACATCGCCGTCGTCAACACATTTACTGAATACGCCGGTCAAATGGCTTTAGTGCGAACCGTCATTATTGGCTTCTTGCTGCTTCATTTTGCGCTGTCCAAACGACTGGAGACGCCGAATCGATTAAGCGGATTGACAGACAAAAAGCGTCCGATATTTTATCACGTGGCCCTTATTGCACTTTTAGGGGTATTTTTAGGTAGCGCCTTGCTGTTCCCACAGCAAAAACCAGTTTTTAATGATCCGGTTCCCTATATTCGCGAATCACTTGGTATGAATACAACACGGACGGTCGGCTATAGTGAGGACGACTCCGAACTTGGCGGCGCTTTAAAGCCTGATCATTCGCAAGTTTTCCAAGTATGGGCTGAAAAAGAACATTATTACCGCGTGGAGACGAAACGCGCCTACACTGGACGTGGTTGGGCAACTTCTAATCGTACTGACGTAGAAAACTTCAAAGACGCCGAAGCTTTCCCGTTAGCGTTAGCGGACAAGTATCAATCAAAGGAAAGTACGCTCGACGTCCAATTTGATAACGCGAACGATTATCTCGTCTACACATATGGAACACATTCCTTTTTTAACAGTAAAGAAGTGACTTTTGCCCTTTCCGATAGTACCGAAAAAGTGACTCCTGCGGCGAAAATTAGGAGCTATTCGATGAGCGTGGCTGAGCCCGTTTACGATCTAAAATTCATGAAAGCGGCGAAATTCAACGAGCTTTCCGACCAATTTTTGGCGGCTTATACGCAACTTCCAACTGAATTGCCAAAACGTGTGGGCAATCTAGCGGAAAAAGTAACAAAAAACGCGGACACAACGTATGACCAAGTGAAAGCAATTGAAAACTATTTAAGTTTCACAGGTGGATTCAGATACAGTACGGAAGATGCCAAAACAACACCGCAAGATGCGGATTATGTCGATCAGTTTTTGTTTGAAACGAAAGTCGGTTACTGTGATAATTTTTCTACCTCAATGGTCGTTATGCTACGTACGATCGGCATTCCAGCACGTTTTTCAAAAGGGTTTACTTCTGGTGATGAAATTCGTAGCGAAAACAATAAAACGCTCTATTCCGTCAAAAATAATAACGCCCATTCTTGGCCAGAAGTCTATTTCCCGGGAACAGGCTGGGTACCATTTGAACCGACAGCAACTTTCCAAAACCCAGAAGAATTCATTGATTCAACTGAAGAGCGTCAAGTGACAAGCGACGCACCAAGTAGTTCTGAGGACACGCAAAAAGGCGCTCAAGAAGAAACCACTGAACAACGTAAAAACGCCGAGCAAGGAACGGATACGGGACAAACTCAAACAAAAAAAGATACGACTTCTACTGAAAAAACAGCCATCAACCCGCGACTGATTTTCTGGAGCATTTTTGGCACAACCGTTTTGATTGCCTTGATGATTTTCATCTTCCGCAAACAAATTCAGCTTTTCTGGTTCAAGCGTGCTATTCAAAAAGAAAAATGGACTTTCGAAACGAGCTACCTCAAATTGCTACACCTGCTTAAAAATTACGGATACATTCGCGAACCGAGCGAAACATTATCTGCCTTTGCAGCACGCACAAAACTTGACGGCTTCCAAGAACTAACAACAACCTATGAAAATTGGCTTTACGGCAACCAAAATACGCCAGTAGCGAAAAAAGACTTTGAACGTGTGATTCATGTAATTCAATCTAAAAAACGAGGTCATTCCTAAAGGAGTGACCTCGTTTATGTAAGTTAAACCTCTTTCTTATTTTGCAACAAATCGCGAATTTCTTTTAAATATTCTTCCGATTTGGTAATTTCTACTGGTGCTTCTGCCTCTTCTTCGCCGCGACGCTTCGAGAGACCAATCAGGACTTTGATAAAAATAAATAGTGAGAGCGCAATGATGACAAAATCAACAACAGATTGAATGAACAACCCGTATTTTAAGTCCGCAGAGCCTACAACAACGTGCAAGTCTTCAAAGCTGACACCGCCTAAAATCATCCCAACAAGTGGCATAATAATGTTGTCGACAAGCGAAGCCACAATTTTTCCGAACGCAGCCCCGATTACAACACCGACTGCCAAATCGAGCACATTTCCTTTCAGTGCAAAATCTTTAAATTCCTGTGCGAATTTCTTCATGTTGACATCCCCCCTTCTTAAAAAGCATACTATCAATTTTTAGGTTTGTCATATATTTGGATTAAAACTAGATTTTTGCGTACGCGCGAACGATGCTTGCCTCAGCCTCAATTTTGAGCGGGACCGCATGCAATTCGACTTCGGGAGCTGAAAGTAAGGCGTGTAAATTTGTTAGGTTCTCCAAAATAAAAATGCCTGCCGCAAGTAGCGTTTGATGCACGATAAACGGGGCAAAATCAGGCGAGGGGGTGTCGATTCCGACCATCTTGATTTGCTTTTCCACAAGCATCTTCGCCAAATTTTCCGTTAAAATCGGATGCTGCGTATAATATTTTTCTTCGCCGTAATAAGCATCAAATCCCGTGTAAAACAAAACGATGTCGCCCGGTTTCACGCACTCAAATTGAGTCTGCCAGTCAATTTCTGACAGCCCGCGCACATCAAATAAGACGGCCTTCCCAGTAAATGCTTCGACCGGAAAAGCCGCTGCAAAACGAGCATCCGGCACAAGGTGCATCGGCATATCAACATGCGTTCCAACATGCAAATTCGTTTCCACTTCATGAATCACATAACCATCTTTTTCAAAAAAACGAGTTTGCACAATGTTTGTCGCACTGTCCCCCGGATAAACAGGCGAGCGCCCCCCAATTGTATGCGATAAATCAACGTAAGCCATAATTTCCTCCTTAAAAATAAGCCCAGCAAGCGCTAGGCCATTTCCACAATGATTTTCCCGATATTTTTCCCTTCAAATAATGAAAGAAATGCCGGAACAATTTGGTCAAAGCCTTTTAAAACCGTTTCCTTATGCGTGAGTTTCCCTTCCTCAAGCCACTTAACAAGCTGTTTCGTCGCCTCTTTATAATCCGCCTGATAATTTGTCACGGAAAAAGCTTGCATACGCGCATTCGCTTGAATCAAATAGCGCTGAATGCGAGGCCCCACATCATCTTCTGCCGGCAAATTGTAATTCGAAATCGTACCACACACCGGAATACGCGCAAAATTGTTGAGGAGCGGCCAGACAGTGTCACTAATTTCGCCGCCAACATTCTCAAAATAAACATCAATTCCGTTCGGACACGCCCGCTTCAAGTTTTCGGCAAAATTCGGATCACGATAATTCACCGCCGCATTAAACCCAATCTCTTTGACTAAATAGCGCGCTTTATCGTCCGTACCGGTAATACCAATTACGTGAGCGCCCTTAATTTGAGCAATTTGACCGACCGTAGACCCAACTGCCCCCGCCGCCGCACTCACAACAACCGTTTCATCTTTCTCTGGCTGTCCAATATCGAGTAAGCCAAAATAAGCCGTTAGCCCAGTCATTCCTATTACGCCTAGATACGCTTTCGCCGAAATAACGCCCGTATCAATTTTGCGCACTTTCCCCTCAGAAAGAATGACTTCCTCTTGCCACGGAACTTGCCCCACCACAAAATCGCCTTCCGCAAAATCGCGACTAGCGGAGCGAACCACACGCAAAACGCCGCTGCTTTTCATAGGCTGCCCAATTTTAAATGGTGGCATATTCGACGAGTCCGCATTCATTCTGCCGCGCAAATAGGGGTCAACAGAAAGGTAAACAAGTTGCAAGTGTAACTCCCCGTCATGCAGGCCATTTAAACGAACTTCTTTTGTCTCAAATAAATCTGCGCTCAGTTTGCCTGTAGGTCTAGCTTTTAATACGATTTGTTTCATTTTGGTCACCTTCCCTCGTTATTTGCATCACTACCACGTGAACAAGATTTCTAAACAAAATCCTTCGCAAAGCGGATAAAAAGGTGCCCATTATAAAATAGGCAAATGGTAAACTTCAGAGATTTTGAAGTTCACCATTTGCCATCTAACCGTTATTTTTTGACTACTTTTTTAAATTCAAATTTCGACATCCAGCCTTTTTTCTTGCGTATCGAAATATAGCCAATTATCGAAATGACGAGCGCACCTAAGAAGTCTACAAATAGGTCACCCATTGTATCCGCAACTGCAGCATGTCCTTCAAGCGGCGTCCCATTTTCAAGCATTGTTTTTTGCATGTTCATGCCTAATGAATCGGCTCCGAACTCATAGAATTCCCATAAAACACCAAGGAATACTGCAAAACTAAGCGCGAACAGTGCCACGAAAAACGGGCTCATGTTTAACGAAACATTTTCGTTATTGTTTAGCAAGTTGACGATAGAAAAACCAAGTCCCCCGAGCATCGCACCACTAAACGTGTGTAAAATCGTGTCCCAATTTGGAATTAAGTAATAAAAACTTTGTACCTCACCTAAATAAATAGCGCAATAAAGGAAAATTATAAAGACAATATACATCGCATCAGGTATTTCGAACTTCATTCTTTTACTTAACATAGATGGTAAAAAGAGCACGACAACACCAAGAATACATTGTAAAATCATTAATGTGTAATCTCCGCGCGTTTTTTCTCCTTCGCCAAGATAAGCGTCGGCTGGTGTTAAAATTAAGTTAACCGTAGCGTAGACAATTGACACTAATAAAGTTACAAGTACGAAAATGGCTAATATCCTAGTCCAGTTCCATTTTTTCAAAATTTCCACTCCCTTTCATGTTGTCTTTACCCATTATACATGAACTTAAATACTTTTTTAAATTTTTTGCAGGACTTTGCAAAATAAACACGCCTAATAGGAAGAGAACGATTGGGAATAAAAAAGAGTGAAGCGACTTAATTAAGCCACTCCACTAATTTTTTTCGATATTCTTCATACAAAACGTCAGAATAGGCTTTATCAAACGTAAATTCTTCACCTTCAAGCGCTTTTTTGAACGCATCAAGACAGATTGTCCAGCCAGCCAAGTCGCGCGGCGTATGATCGGTTACTTGTACGATTTCTTCGGTGAAAATAAGCTGCGTTTCATTTTCGCTTAACGGGGCAAAACGAAAGTAGACCGCATCGTTATCCCAAGCAAAACCAAGCGCCACATTTTCCTCGAATTCTAAAATAGGCATTTCAATTTTTTCGGTTTCCGTCATTTTAAAAAGCAAATAGCCGTCCGCTGAAAGCTGCCCCATTTCGAGTTCAGCAAACCATTTTCCGAGACCTTCCGTCGTAGATACTAGCTCAAAGCAAGAAGTCATCGGCGCATCAATTGTTTGCATCGCACGAAAAATCAATTTATCCCCTTGTTTGACAATTTCAGGTTTCATGATAACCTCCTATTTGATGAAATCTTGAATCGCGGCTGCGTTTTTCGCAATATCAATTCGCAGCACCGCCCCAGCGCCCGAAATGCGCTGATTTTCCCAAGTGCCCTTCACAGGAACTGTGAGTGTCTCCAAGTCAGACGTTCTGCCAAGTGCGAAGTCCAGCCCCGTTTTAAGCACAAGAGAAGTTGGTAAATCCGTTGTAGTGTAGCCTTGCACGGTGCCGAGCACGCTCGGTAATTTAAACACGCTCGTTGCCGTAATCGCCTGATCTTTCACAGCCGCAAGCACTTGTTGTTGGCGTCTTACCCGTCCAAAATCGCCCTCTTCATCTTTTCTAAAGCGAGCATATTGAAGGAGTGTATGACCGTCCATTTTTTGCTTGCCGGCTTTTATGTTAGCGTCAATATTTTGCGACATATCTTTTTCCGCGTCAATTTCAATCCCATCTGGCGCAAGCGTATCAATGACTTTCGGGAAGCTTTCAAAACTTGTCACAACGTAGTAATTGCAATCAATTCCGAAGTTTTCCTTAACCGTTTGACGCACAAGTTCTGGCCCACCGTAGGAATAAGCCGCGTTGATTTTATTTTTGCCGTGTCCTGGAATATCTACATATGTATCGCGCATAAGCGAAACAATTTTAGGCTCTTTCTTCTTTTTGTCATAATGCGCAATCATTAGTGAATCTGAACGACCTTGATCCTCACCTCGCGAGTCACTACCGATAAATAGAATGTTTACACTATCACCAGAAGGCTTCTCACCATTAAATGTAAATTCCTTTAACGCATTGTCTGCTTCCGCTTCTTTTAAGCTAGATTTATATTGAAAAAAGCCTACAACTCCAAAAACTAATAGTACTAAAACGAGCAAAAGCAGAATTGTGCCAAAAACGCGACCTTTCCTAACTTTCTTATGCTCAGCATGTCTTGCCATATTTTTCACCTCTATTTTTAACTCCAAGTATCCTTT
Source organism: Listeria sp. ILCC792 (assembly GCF_900186135.1). Lineage (NCBI taxonomy): Bacteria > Bacillati > Bacillota > Bacilli > Caryophanales > Listeriaceae > Listeria > Listeria sp. ILCC792. The sequence continues at coordinate 16,382 of NZ_FYBO01000006.1, read as the reverse complement.
GATACCCTTATCTTACAATAAATTATCAAAAAAAGAGACTGAAAACATATAAGAATTGTTAAAGATTAGGAAAATACTACTTTTTTCATGCACAATTCTGCTATATTAAAATGTGGACGAATCGCTACTATCACTCGAATTTCCTGAGTCTGAACTTCCTCCGTCTTGCGTCGCACCAGAATTCGCATCAGGCGGTGTCATGCCTTCTTGGCTCGTTCCATTTTGTTGACCAAAGTTGCCTGGACCACCATTTTGTTGTTGCATTGTTCCGTTCATATCATTTCCTGTATTTGTTGTTACGAGCATATAACTTAAAATTGCAATTACAATAATGGAACATACACTAATAATAATCGTCGCTATCTTCCATTTGTTTTGCGGCGTTTTTGTAGAGTACGTAATCTGATTTTGTTCTTCCATAAAGTCATCATCCTTTCTTATTCTTCCAATTTATCAATAAAATAAGAAAAAAGTATGACATGAGCAAGAATAAAATGTAAAATAATTTTCATAGAGGTGATAAAAAAATGAATACTAGTAGAAAGAAATGGTGGATAATTGGCATTTCGGCTCTTGCCGTGTTACTTATTGCCGGAGGAATCACATTTTTTATCGTGTTAAATAAATCAGCGGATAAAAAAGCGAAAGACGCGGCAGTGGCGTTCACCAATCAAATTGCGCGGGAAAACTATGCGAAGCTTGATACATATGTAACTTCCAAATCATTAAAAGCCGTAGACTTCACAAAAAAAGATTTGGAAACAAAGTACACCACGATTTTTGGTGGTCTTGGGGTCAAAGATGTTCAAGTGGACAACTTGCAAGTTACACCAGGCGAGAACAGTCGTACTTATGACTTGACCTATGATTTAAACATGCAAACAAGCCTCGGAAAACTCAAAACCCAAAGTTATAAATCGACTATTTCTAAGGAAGATGAGGAATGGAAAGTGGACTGGGTGCCCGCTCTTGTTTTTCCTGGAATGGTGAAAGATGACAAAGTTAGACTCGTGACAGATGAAGCGAAACGCGGCGATATTCTCGACCGAAATCAGAAAAAACTGGCGACGATCGGCAACTTCAATGAAGCAGGTGTGGTCCCTGAAAAGCTTGGGGAAGGCGATGAAAAAACGCAAAATATCATGGCCATTAGCCAAAAACTTGACGTTCCAGCAGAAGAGATTAACCACGCTTTGGAACAAAAATGGGTTAAAGCTGATAGTTTCGTTCCCATCAAGACCATTTTGAGTGGCAACTTACCCGAATCAACCGGCCTTGCCTACGCCCAAAAAGAGCTCCGAACTTATCCGCTAAACCAAGCGACTGCCCATCTAATTGGTTACGTCGGTGAAGTGAGCGCCGAAGATATTGAGAAAAATCCGCAGTTAAATGTTGGCGATATCATTGGAAAAACGGGTCTTGAACGCTATTATGATAAAAAGCTCCGCGGTAAAAACGGTGGCGAAATTAAAATTATTAACGACCGCACCAAACAAGAATCTACACTGCAAAAAGTAGCACGTAAAGACGGTGAACCCGTTCACCTAACAATCGACGCTGATATTCAGAAAAAAGCGTTTGATAGCCTTGGAAATGAAGCTGGCGCGGTCACGATGATTAACCCTCAAAGTGGCGATTTATTAGCGCTCGTTAGCACACCTTCATATGATGCAAACAAAATGGCAGCTGGAATTTCCGCTAGCGACTACAAAAAATATAGCGAAGACAAGCGCACGCCGTTTTTAGCGCGCTATGCGACACGTTACGCTCCCGGTTCTACGTTTAAAACGATTACGGCGGGAATCGGCTTAGACTTAGGTGTCACAACACCAGATAAAACACGCCAAATTGATGGCCTTAAGTGGCAAAAAGACGCTTCATGGGGCAATTATTTTGTGACACGCGTTCATGAAAAGCCATCGGTCAACATGACAGACGCCCTCGTCTATTCGGACAACATTTATTTTGCGCAAGAAGGCCTTGAAATTGGTAAGGATCGCTTGACGACTGGTCTCAAAAAGTTTGATTTTGACCAAGAATTTGATTTACCGTTTTCAATGGAGCCCGCACAAATTTCAAATGATGGATTAAACTCCGACATTTTATTAGCCGACACCTCATACGGGCAAGGCGAATTGCTCATGAGTCCTGTTCAACAAGCGGTCGCCTACACGGCCATTGCGAATGGCGGTAAAATGGTCTATCCAAAATTAGCCAGCGATGCAAAACAAGCTGAATCTAAACAAGCCATCAAAGCAGAATCGGCAAATCTTGTAAAAGATGCGCTTATTAAAACAGTATCGGATCCAAATGGCACCGCCCACAAATTAAATTCCAGTCATAAAATTGCTGCTAAAACGGGCACAGCCGAATTAAAACAAAAACAAGGCGAAGATGGCCTTGAAAACGGCTTTTTATATGCCTTCGACGCAGAAAATCCCAACTATTTAATCCTGGGCATGATAGAAGATGTTAAAGGTCGTGGTGGCAGCAGTTTGGTCATCGATAAATTAAAACCTGTCATCGAATCTATGTATTAAAAAAGAGGCCAACTTAGTTGGCCTCTTGACTGAGGACAAACGGCAATCTTCGTCGTTAAAACCTGCGTTCCACTCCTCACGTATACAAATACGCTCCGGTGCGGTACTCGGCTTTGCCTAAAATCTTACCATTTGTCCTCAGTCCAGGTATGGTGTGATTGCGTTTTGTTTTACTTAAATTTAGAGTTTGTGAGGTCAACTTAGTTGGCCTCTTTCTTTAAATTTCGTTTATGTTCCAATTGTTTTGATACAAAAAAGGTGGTCACAACTCCAATTGTTGCCCCTACAAAATCAAGCATTACATCTTGCAAAAGCGGTGTTCGCCCGCCTGTTAAATATTGATGGTACTCATCAGTTGAGGCAAAAATGAGCGGAATAATGAGACCAGCTGGAAAAGCCCATTTGTTTTGCTTTGTCACGCCGCGCACGCCGAGAAATAAAGCCCCTCCCATAATAAAATAAGTAAAGAAGTGAGCCCCTTTTCGAAGGAAAAACTCAATGAATCCACTGTAGCCTTTTACAGCAATACTTACTTCTGATCCCGCATATGTAAATGAAATATGCGATAAAATATTTTCAAACGGTCGCCTTGCTAGAATCTGATCTAACAAAGGAATAAGCGTTTGTTGTTCGTAAGTTTCAGATGATGATTTAAATAAAATAGCCATAATAAAGAGCGCACATAAAAAACTAATCCCAATCCAAATTTTTTTATTTTTAAACATAATTTTCTCACTTTCTCATGATAGTTACCGTTTGAGTATATCACTCAAAGATTAGAAGAAAATGAAAAAAAACGTTTTTTTCATTTATCACGATATTTCAAAATAAAAACCATCCAAAGGGACGGTTCTTAGGTAGCTTATGAAAATTTCTGTTTCACATTTCGGCGCCGATATACAAAGAAGTATATCGATAGCGGCCACCAGATGACTGCAAAAATGGGATAAATAGCCCAAATTACTTCTGGCGTAGTTAGCCAATTTACAACAATGAAGAACGCGCTAACTAACATCGTGCATAAAATGGAATAGGTAAAGATGTGGCGCGCGAAAAACATCGATAGTGGCCAAAATAATACGGCGAAAACAGGATAGACACACCAAATCACATCGGTTGTCACAAAATTGGTTACGATAAAAAATAATGTTAGCCAAATCGTTCCAATAACTGAAAAGGCACGCGGGAATCTTGCGAGTGCGACAGATAGCGGCCACCAGTAAATCGCGAAAGTGGTGAAGATGCTAAACGGGAACCGCGGCTCGAAATAAATGTTTAAGCCAATGTAACATAAGACGAGTAGCGTACTCATTAGGAAGGAGTAACCAAATTTGGCGCTATATTTTCCTCCAAAAATAATGATTGGCCACGCGAGAATCGCAGGAATCGCGAATAAAATCCAAGCATATTCGGGTGATTCAAAGTAGTTTGTTAGTGCTAAAACGGCAATGATGAGTACACTCGTGACGAGCGAATAGCTTCTCAAATGCTTGCTTCCGTCTGCTAAAAAGAAATATGCTGGTGAAAGTAGTAAAACGGCTGTATAAATTGACCAGTTTTCTCCCGGAAATACTAGAAAATTTAGTAAAATCAGAAAACCGATGATAAAGCAGCAACTTATAAATAAGAAGCCTCTTGTGCTTTTGTCCATTATTTTAATTCCTCCTTCTTACGGTGCCAGTAATAAAACATCGATAGCGGCCACCATAAAATGCCAAATGTCGGGTATACAAACCAAATTGTGTTTGGCGTATAGTAAACGTTAATAAAGATAAATAATGCGATGAATAAAATGCTTCCCCAAATGGCGAAATCTAAGTTCAGTCTTGCATAAGCTAGCTTTTTACTGCCGCCGATCTTAAGTTCTGCTTTGATTTCATCAATATCGCCAAAGTCCACTAATACTTTGTTGATGGCATCTTCTTGCGATTTTCCTTGCTCCATTAAATCATATACTTTTTCTTCCATGTCTAGTAAAATCTCTTCTTTTACTTGTAAAGCTCGGTCGCTGTTCGGTACGTCATCAAAAATCTTGTCTACAAACTCATAAATTCTTCTCAATTTGCACTCTCCTCCAAAAATACTGCCATAATTTCCTTGATTTCTTTCCATTCCACTATCATTTCGTCTAAATACATTTTTCCACGAGCTGTAATTGTGTAATACTTTCTTTTTCCGCCGTGACTTCGATCGCCATAATAACTTTTGATGAACCCCTTTTTCTCCAGCCTTTGAAAAACTGCGTATAAAGTGGCTTCTTTAATTTGAAATTTCTCACGCGTTCGGTCACTAATTTCTTTTGAGATTTCATAACCGTAAGAATCACCATCCATTAATATACGTAAAATAATCGAATCCACGTGGCCACGCAAAATGTCGCTTCGTATTTTGAACACCTCCAAAATTACTCTACCACGCATTACTCTATCACATAGAGTTAATTTGATAAACTTAGTTTAACATGAATTACTCTATGCGTCAAAGTAATTTTATAAAAAACGTTTAAAGCCTTGCTATAATGGGAAAATTGGCAAACAAGGGGGAATCATTTATGCCACATTACAAAGCGGAAAGTTCCGATATTAAACATCTTATTTCAAGCGAAAACCATAAAAATGATCATCATTTACATGCTTATTTAGAAGTGGAGGGGCACCTAGATTTGATGCTTCTTGAAAAAACAATCCGCTTATTGGGGAATAAATTGCCACATTTATTTTGTAAGTTTCAACAGACTAAAACTAGCGCCAAGTGGGTAGAAGCTGATTTTTCTGCCCAAAATTTCATTTCGCTTATCGAAACAGAAGACTCTAACCCTGTCATTCAACAGGCGCTAACTAAAAAATTAAATATTTTAACGGGCCCACAAATTCGGGTGACGGTCATTCGTACTTCACAAAAAGATAATCTTGTCGTCATTTTAAATCATATGCTCGCTGACGGCGCCGGCTTTAAACAGCTTTTATATTTACTCGCCGAATTTTACACAAAACTAGTTCAAAATCCAGATTTCACCATAAAAAAAGAAGCCCCGTCCAGAAGTTTGAATCAAGTTTTTCAAAACTTCTCGCTTGCTCAAAAATGGCATTTTTTAACAGATAAAATCACTCCAAGCCCTTCAAAAAATCCAAATTACCCGCTAAAAGGTGACGATTCGCACCCATATATTTTACGCGTTAAAGTTTCAAACGAATCATTTTCTCGGTTAAAAGCCTACGCCAAAAACCACGGGGTGACAATAAACGACTGTCTAGTCACCGCGTTTAGCATCGCCTTGCACAACAAGTTGCACACCGCAGAACTTGACATCGACTGCCCAATTGATTTGCGAAAGTTTACCAAAAAAACGCCTGACATCACAAATTTAACGGCCAATTTAACTTTTTCATTTCGCGGTAGCGATTTTGAAAGCTTGGAAACTACTTTACTCAAGAAAAAAGAAATTTTCAAAGCGAAAAAAAGCGATTTGCAACCACTCCATAAATTTTACCTACTCGAACTTATTTATAAGTTTCTCCCCTACCGTGTGTTTAAAAAACAAGTGCAAAAGCGGTACAATATTCCACAAACGAGTTTAACCAATATGGGAATTATAGATGATAAATTGCTTGATTTTGGGGGTATCACGGTTTCTGACGTTTTTATTTCGGGTTCACTCAAATTTGCGCCTTATTTCCAAGTTGCGGTTACAACTTTTCGCGGTGAACTGTCACTTTCGACAAACTTGCACGGCACTGAAGAAGATTATCGTTTCCAATTGGCCATTTTAGAGGAGCTAAAGGCAGTTTTGCCACACAAATAAAAAAACACGAAAAGTGGGAGCTTTTTCGTGTTTTTATAGTTATTGGAAAGCAAAGTTTCCAAAAAAACTATCTATATAGTTTGTGAACAAGTTCACTATCATTAAGTATACCATATTTTTCTTTAAAAGTATTAATTTAAACTTTTTTATCCGAGTGCAACGTCTAAAACCATCATCACCGCAAAGCCAGCCATTGTTGCTGCAGTGGCTAAATCCGTTGAACCTTCCACTTGCGACTCTGGAATTAATTCTTCAATCACAACAAAAATCATTGCTCCAGCAGCGAAAGCTAACGCGTATGGCAAAATTGGCGTCACAAAAACGACTAACAATGCGCCGATAACAGCGAAAATTGGTTCCACTACAGCAGAAAGTTGTCCATACCAGAAACTTTTAGCGCGACTTAAACCTTCACCGCGCAGTGGAATAGACACAGCTGCTCCTTCTGGGAAATTTTGAATTCCTATTCCTAAAGCTAATACAACAGCCGTAACAAAAGTTTCTGTGTCACCGACTAAAACGGCTCCAAAAGCGACTCCCACTGCCGCTCCTTCTGGAATATTGTGTATCGTTATCGATAAAACGAGCAAAATGCTTTTACGCAGTTTTGTTTTCGGACCCTCTTTACTCGTTTCTGGAAAGCCTAGATGGAGATGCGGAATGATGCGGTCAACTAATCTTAAAAATACGCCACCTAAAACAAAACCGACAAGTGCTGGAACAAATGAAAACCGTCCCATATCCGCACTTTGTTCAATCGCAGGGCTTAAAAGTGACCAAAAACTTGCAGCAAGCATGACACCAGCAGCAAAACCGAGCATAACATTTGTCATTTTTTGATTAAGATCTTTAAAGAAAAAAACGAGTGCGGCTCCGAGCGCCGTACACCCCCATGTAAATAAACCTGCTAAAAGAGCTAATAAGACAGGATTTAAACTTGAAAAATAAGCTATCACACAAAAAACTCCCTAAATAAAATCGATGAGGTTTAGGATTTCCCAAACCTCATAATGACTTGTTTATTCTTTATCTTTCTGAAAACCACGTTTCACGCCTTTTAGAAAGGAACCACTTGTTTTACCGATTACTTTTGCCGCTTCAAGCGACCCGTAAACTGCGATTTTGGCAGCATCTCCAAGAACTTCGCCAGCTTTTCCAGCAGCATCTGTTGCTGCTCCTCCGACTTTTTCAGAAATTTCTTTGACTTTTTCTTTATCAAACAATTTTTGCTCTTCGTTCTCTGTCATACTATCCCTCCGTTCTTGTCTTTCCTTCATCATAGCGAAAATACGTTTAACATTCAAGTCCAATTCCTAAAAAAACTGAACCCCTGCTCGGGCTCAGTTCGATTCAAATTTAAGTTGGAAGCCTGGTTCATCAAAGGCGATTTCAGTCACTTCATACGTTAAGCGTTTAATATAGTCAACTAAAGGCGCAGAAAGTTCCGCCATTAAATGCTTTTCAAGCTCTTCTGCCGCACCAAAAAAGTCGACAATTTGAATAATCCGGCTAATATGTCCATCAATTTTGAAGCGGTCGAGTGTTAATATAAAGGGCACATCAATTTTAAACATCTTACCTGCTTCTAAAATCGATTTATCATCGCCAACTGGTTCAACTTCATTTAGCTGCACATTAATTTGGTTTTCTCCGCTAGTCTGTTCTGTCACGTTCGTTTCAAAATTATACTTTTCAACAACAATTGGATTTGTTTTAATTTCCATTTTCTTCACCTCGAAATTTATATCGTTAATTCAATCGTATTTCCTTCTGGATCCAAAATCACACTTTCATAGTAACCATCTCCTGTTGTTCGGGCCAGGCCTGCAATTTTAAATCCGTCGTTTTGAAAAATCTCGGTAAATTGATCGACCTTTTCCTTGCTGCCTAGTGAGATGGCTAGATGTGCGTAGCCAAATTGTTCCCCTTCTTTTTCTGAAACAATATCGCGACGGGTCATCAGTTCGATTCGGCAATCAGACGCCATTGTCAGAAAATAAGATGCGAAGCCTTTCGTTTCATTGACGTATTTTTCAGATGAAGTGGCCTCGAAGTATTTTTCATAAAATTGGCGCATAACTTCTAAATCTTTCACCCAAATTGCAACGTGTTCAATTTTCATGTTTGATTCGTCCCTTCTGATAAAATAGGAAAACGAAGACGGCTGCGAGCGCGCAACCTAGCATAACAAGTCCCATTGGAAGGCCTGTTTTCCCACTACCAAGCCCTACAAGTGGTGAAACAATCCCGCCGAAAAGGAAACCCATTAGACCGATTAGCGCGGATGCACTCCCTGCATTTTTTGTTTGGCTTTGCATTGCGAGCGAGGTTCCGACCGTGTTAATAATCCCAACGCTTGAGATTGCAAGGAACAACACGACAATAACAACCATTACGGGGGCTAAAAAAGCGAGTAAAAATAGCAAGGCTAGACTAGCCAAAACAGCGAGTGTGATGCCGAATTTGTAAACGCTAACTTCAGTATACCGCATGCTGAACATTCCCGCTAATTGGGAAGCGATAACAAGACCTAATCCGTTTAAAGCGAAGCATAAGCTGAACATTTGCGGCGATAAACCATAAATGCTTTGTAAAACGAATGGCGAGGCCGCAATATAGGCAAACATCATGCCCGTTAAAAGGCCTTGTGGTAAGGCAAACTGCATGAAATCAGCGCTGCGAATTAATTTGCCAAACGTCACTAACGTTCCTTTTAGCCCGCCCTGTTCGCGTTCTGCTTGCGGTAGCGATTCCTTAATCATGAAAAACGATAACGCGAAAAGGACAAGTCCGATTGCAGTTAATAATATAAAAATCCCATGCCAGTCTGTCACAAGCAGCATGCCGCTCCCAATTATCGGCGCTAAAATCGGGCCAAGCCCATTAATTAACATTAAAAAGCTGAAAAACCGCGTTAAATTTTTCCCTTCGTAATAGTCGCGCGCAATTGCCCGGGACAGCACACTTCCAGCCCCACCAGCAAATCCTTGGATAAAACGGAGTAGGATAAATAAAATGATATTGCCTGTAAAAATACAAAGAAAGGAAATGATAAAGTATGTAAATACGCCAATGAGAAGTGGTTTTCGGCGACCGACAGCATCACTAAGCGCGCCGATGACGAGCTGGCCGGTTGCAAGTCCAATCATGCAGGCCGTCAAGCTAAGCTGTGCCATAGATGCTGCAATCCCCATGTCGTTTGCAATGTCTGGTAGCGCTGGCAAGTACATGTCGAGCGACAGCGGGCCAAACGCGGAAAGCAAGCCTAAAATAATCACTAATGAAAAAACAATTTTGTCTTTTTTCTGCATAGAATCTCCTTTAAGTCCATCAAAAATATGGCAGACACTCCCTTTTATAAGAAAAGAAAAGCCGCCACCCAGTAAACGAGCGCTGCGAGTACCCCTGCAATAGGAAGCGTAATCACCCATGTAACAAGCATGTTTTTGCCCGTCCGCCAGTTCACTTCTTTCTTGTGATTCGCGGTGCCGACGCCCATAATCGAGCTATCGATAACTTGCGTCGTGCTAACGGGAAGGTGCGTGAGCGTTGCTGTCATGATAACGGAAAGCGAGCTTATATCGGCTGCCACGCCTGTCACAGGCTCAATACGCATGATTTTCGTGCCGACGGTTTTGATAATCCGAAAACCACCAACTGACGAGCCAATCGCCATCGCTAGCGCACAGGACAGTTGAACCCAAAACGGAACGCCCGCCGTTTCTTTTAGGAGCCCTCCTGCAATAAGAGCAAGTGTAATGACTCCCATCGTTTTTTGCGCATCATTTGTCCCGTGGGCATACGCCTGAATGGCCGCTGTAAAAATTTGCGCGACTTTAAAACGCTGATTTGTTTTCGCGCGCTTCCGGTTTCTGAAAATCCATTTAAACGCCGAATAAATCAAATAGCCGACCGAAAAACCAATAATTGGCGAAATGATGAGCGCAATAATAATTGTCGTAAAACCGCCAAAATTAATAACGCTAAATCCTGCCGATGCAACTGAAGCGCCCGCAATCGCCCCAATTAGTGCGTGAGAGGAACTGCTCGGCATACCAATTAGCCAAGTAAGCAAATTCCAAATGACGGCCGCAATTAACCCGCACAAAACAACAAATTCCCCGTGCTGCAATGCGAAAGGATCCACAATACTTTTCGTCAAACTTTCTGCCACACCTGTAAAAGAAATTGCCCCTAAAAAATTCATCACAGCGGCCATTGAAATCGCGACGCGCGGCTTCAAAGCTCGCGTTGAAATACACGTCGCAACAGCGTTTGCAATATCATGAAATCCATTAATAAAATCGAAAGTAAGTCCCACAAGGACAATTAATATCGTAATCAAAATAACCGTGTCCATAACAATTTCTCCTAACAACGCTTTTTTCTCTACCTACCCTGTTTCAGTAAAAACAAAAACCCCTACTATTTGCAGGGGTTCTTTGATGCAGCATCTGTTTTAAAAATCATACTCGTCGTCATAATCATAATCGTAATCATCAAACATATTGTCATGCATGTCGTAATCGTAGTTATAACCATCGTCAAATCCATCCATCATCATCCCAAACATACCGAAAAAGCCAATGATAACAAAAATGCTCAAAACGAAGCTTATACCTGTCATAACACAACCCGTAATCAAAAGCCCCAACCCTTTTTTGGGTTCAAAGCTAGGTTTCTTCACAAACAAATAAACCAGCAAGACGATAATCACACTTGTGAATACGATAAGTAAACACCAAAGCAATGAATTCATCCCACGTCTTTCTGCATCTTTATAAATCCAGACCGCTACAATCGCGCGTGCTGCAAGCGACACTAACGCTAAAAATAATAAACCAATCGTAAATAAAAACATCATACCCATTCTGTCTATTCCTCACTCTCGTTTTCAATAGAAGGGACTTTCGGCGTTTTTTTCGTCACTGTTAAAATACCAGCTACTAAAAATAAAATCCCTTGAATGCTTGAAATTTGCAAGCCCCCTAGAACAATTAACATAATCGCATACGTTTGCACTTTCGGAACATCTTCCTTTATTTTAAATGCAGCAATAAAACCAAAAACTGCCGATGCAATTGAAATTAGAATAATCATGCCAAAAATGACAACAAATATTCCTAAAAACCATGCTGTAGTATTTCCACTCGCGAATTCTAAGCTTGCCGCAATACCCATTCCCATAAACAATGCATAGATTACGATAAAAATAGTTGTCACTATACTAAATGCTGCGCCAATGATGGTTAAAATAAACTCAGCTTGTCTGTTCATAACGCCCTCCTCTTTTTTCATCGCCTTTTTATAGTTTAGCATGGTTTCCAAGAAAATGCTCTAATTTCTATGAAAAAAATACAAAAAAGAAGGAAATCAGCCCTGATCTCCTTCTTTTTTATATTATCTAGCAATTAAAACATTGCATTTTGCGTGTTTCACAATATAAGATGAAATGCTTCCCATTAAAACTTTTTCCAAACGACTAAGTCCCGTCGCCCCGCAAACAATTAAATCTGCACCATATAAATCAGGAATTTCTTCTGTTAAAAGTTTTTTCGGGTTACCGACTTCCAAAAAAGTCCCGACTGATTCTACACCTTTTTCTTTTGCGATTTGCACATACTTAGCAAGAATTTCTTCCACATCAGCTCTTAACTCAGCTTCCCATGTCCTGCCTTCTGCTGTAAATGTTGGGAATGATCGAACATCAATGACACTTGCGAGCGAAAGCGATGAACCAAATGCTTTGGCTAGATTAACTGCTTCATAAAACGCCGCCTCTGACTGGTCTGAACCATCTACCGCAACTAAAATACGTTTATAATTTGTCATGTTAATTCCTCCAATTTCAAACTTGGACTATACTCTTCTATACCTGTACTCACTTTCGTTAAAACCTTATTTTGCGCGATTTTCTTCTGTTCGGAATTTGACAATTTTTTCAATTAATTCTACAGGTAAATCTTCTTTTAGCGGAAATTGAATAGTCCCTTTTGAATATTTGTACTTTCCTTCTACATCAGCTAAAAATGTCGCTACCCCTTTTGCCCCTGGATAAAAGCCAATATGCGTTTTGTACCCGGCAAAATGAACTAAATTACCATTTAAATAAAATGTTGGAATGCCGTAACTAATTTTCTCAGTTGCTTCTGGCGCCATCTCATGAACTAGAGCACGAATCTTTTCAAGACGTTCTTTCGTTTCCCCTGAAAACTGCGCGATGTACTCATCAATATTTTGATATGCTTCCATTTCCTTCACCTCTTGTTTTAGAATACCATTTCCCCCGCAGAAAATACAATAATATCATGATAACGCTTTCGAATATCGTCCAAGTCCCATCTATTAGCTCCTCCTAGTTTGATTATCCATTTAATTCCATACAACAGCATTCCCAGCCATCCTTTTTAGTCCTATATTGAAGTCCTATTTTTAAATTTCCATTCGCTTTCTTCTATCTTATTGTTTTCGTTTCGTAGTAGTATTTGACAACGGTTGTTAGTTCTACTTATCTAAATGCATTTTTTCGAAATTTGTTCACATTTTCAAAGTTAATGAAAGAAAATTCACAGAATAGACAAATTATAGGTTAAATCAGCACTAAAGTGGGGTGCACTTTTATGTTTCACATGGTATTATGCTAATTGAAAGGTGTGAAATTATGAATACTCTCTTTAGTACAAATGAATTCGTCCGCGCCATCAAAGTTGAACTTCCGGAAGCAATTAAAGAACTCGAAGTTCCAGCGAGAACAATTGTTTCCTTTGATGAAATGGATGTTTGTTACATTATTATATCAGGCATCGTAGAGGGATATATTAAAAGAACAATGGAAACAAAAAGCGACCAAGTATACTCCTTTTTCACAGAAGGAGATATTGTCGGATTCGGTCAAATTTTTGATGATTTTAAAGGAATGATATTTGAGACTTTGACAACAACAAAAGTCTATGCCATAAAAAAAGAAGATTTAGAGTATCTACTTTCTTTTCCGCATAACGCTCCCTTCATTTATTACATCATGAAGCGTCTCTCGTCGCACTACTATCTTAAATCTTTATTAAGCATTCGAAGCAAAGAAAATGTACTCGTCCAATGTATGTTCAACCTTAGCTACTTGTTGGATTCTAATGTTGAAAGTGCACATTTCGTTAAACTTCCAAAAGAATATACCCATACACGCCTGATGGAATATTCCACGCTATCACAAGGTGGCTTTTATAAACATCTTGATTTACTTTACAAAGATCAAATTATTTTTAAAGATGGCGCAAATATTGTTGTAGATATTACTAAAATGCGCGAATTGCACCCCGCAACTATCCCATCTTATTTAAAGTAAATAAATAGTGTTTAAAATTGTTGAAATGTTTATTAGCGTCTTTCATTATTGTAACAACAAATTTATGTGCAACATACATTGTTTTTGCAGCAGACGAGAATCTCCCACAAACATTTGATTCTCAACCTACTAATGATTTGAATGCAACAAACTTGCTGCCAAACTCCACCTATGAATCTATCTTCCCAGACGTTCATTTCCGCGAAGTTATCATGGAAGAAACCGGAGCAAGTTCAAGTACAGACATTGTGACACAAGAAGAGCTCAATCGAATAACAGATATATATGCTAACTTTTGTAACATCCGTTCCATTCAAGGCGCCGAGTACTTAAATAATTTAGTGGATCTAAATATAAGCGTCAATTCCATCACAGACATTTCACCATTAGCTCATTTAAACGCTTTAACTTCTTTAAATCTTCAAGGTAACTTTGAACTATCCGATATTTCAGCCCTTCAATACCTTACCAATTTAGAGTACTTGGATTTAGGGCAGAATATGGTTACTAATATTTCTGCTCTAGCTGGTCTAACAAAACTTAAAACTTTAAATATTGAAGGTAATCAAATTGTTGATATCTCCTTTCTTCAAAATATGCATGACTTAGAAATCTTATTTATCGGGGACAATAAGATTTCAGATATTTCGGTTTTTAAAAATTTAACACAGTTGACAGATTTGTCGATGCATACTAACAAAATTACTGATTTATCGGCTATTAAAACATTAACAAATCTAATTGACTTGAACTTTGCCGCTAATCAAGTAACAAATTTGTCCGCTCTAAGGAACATGGAAGACTTACTTTATCTCGATTTTTCAGAAAATGGAGTGTCTTCTCTAAGTGATATTAAAAATTCAACAAACCTTAAACAATTATTCGCGGTCTCAAATGACCTTATTGATGTCACAACGCTTACAAACTTCTCCCACTTAACTTATCTCGATTTAGGTTCTAACCATATTCGTGATATCTCACCTTTAAAAAATATTTTTGATGCAGGATGCTCACTTAAACTAACCTATCAAACTATAAATTTATCAAATACAGAAATCAATCAGAACAAAGTCACTCTTCCAGCTTCCAAAACAATCGCTTATGATTTTTACAAAGAACCATTAACTGAAAACATACCCTATCCAAGTGATACATATTCTTTCACAAATGGCAATCATACTTGGGATACCTCAACTTCTATCCCAGACAAAGTCAGCATAACTTACAAAAAATCATATCCTAATTTCGTATATTCTGTCACTTTCCTGACCAAGCCAGCAGTAGATAGCAATGCTCCAATCATTAGCGGTACTGATATTCGTATAGTTGCAGGTCATCCCCCGCTTACTATCTCAGAATACGAAGAACTGGCAAATATACATACAGATGATGGCTCTGAACTAACAATCACTGGCTTAAATCAAGTAGATTGGAACACAGTTGGAACTTATGAAGTCACTGTAAGCAGCACCGACCCGAACGGCAACAACGCTTCCCCGTTAACACTAAAAATAACCATTATTCCAAACACTTCTTTTGAAGAAACAACAAAAAATAGTACGCCGCCGACTGCAAGCCAAAAACCAGTCCCCGTACCTTCAACTAGTCCCCTACCAAAAACAGGTGACAAATCACCACAAAAAATACAATTAATTGGACTACTTATCACCACATTATCCGGACTCATATTAATTCGTAAAAACAAATAAAAGATGATGGGAAAGCCACACCTAATATGCCTTCCCATCACCTTTTTTATTTTGCTCACCCCTTTAGAATTAACCGGTGATTTTTTGTATAAATTGATATATTGCGTTCGGAGGAAAAACCAAAAATGCATTCTTCAATACATAGTTGTTAGGAATATTTTCCAAAACAAGTTTGCAGAAGAAAAAACGTGTTACCAATTTTTCTCGTTTAGCTATATGAGAACAAGATGGCTATATGATTTCTCTCCTCTTCCCATTATGGCAAAAATATCCCCCATACACGTCTATTCAATAAAAAACCGGGCAGAAAATCTTTTTTCGATTTTCTACCCGGTTTTCATGTTCAGCTAAGAATTTATGTCCTAGCCTCTTTCTTTATTACGTTAAATTTTATCGAACCGTTACCGGTGTTTCAATAACCTGATTGTTCGCCCCGTCATAACCTATCATCGAAACTTCCATACCTGGTGTTTTCAGTAAGGCTTTCGCATAATACGTAAACGAACCATCTGCATTTACTGGAATTTTAGATTTAACGACACCTTCAACTTTAAGCGCAATATATTTCACACCATTTGTTGATGTTCCTGTGACCTCCCTTGAAGTTCCAATCGTAAAGATATCTGTTGTTAACGTTGCTGGAGCAGTTGGTGGGATCGTCACTCTATTAGAAGCCACCTCAGCTCCACCTGCAGTGTAAGCTTTCATTACGATAGTATCCTGGTCACTTGTGACATAACGGCGAATATAGTATTCATATGTGCCTGAACCGTCTACTGGGATTCTAGATAGTTCTGTGTCATTCACAGTTGCGGAAATATATTTCACATTTCCAGAATACGTGCCGACTACTGAACTATCACCAAGGTTGTAAGTCTGTGCAGTAATCGCTGATGGACCACTTGGATTGATGGTTACTTGAACAGTGTCTCCAACTTCATTTCTTGAATTGTAGGCTTTCATTACAATTCGATCTGTATCACTTGTGA